>JACRDE010000001.1 GCA_016212935.1 Desulfomonile tiedjei
CGAGTACACCCACGTTAACCCGTCAATGGAAAGGCTTTTCTCTCTGGTGTCATCAAGTATCGTCGGGCTGAGGGCAGAAGACTTGTATGGAGAGAGAGCAGGAAAGCATATCAAAGAAGTTGAGCTCCGGGTGCTGGCAGGTGATTCCGTCGAGGAGGAGCACACCAGACCTGTCAACGGCGTTCAACTTACCTTCCACGACATCAGGATTCCTCTGAGGAATGCCACAGGGACAATCGTGGGTATCTGCGGTATGTCACGGGACATGACGGACCGTAAGCACGTTATTGAAGCGTCCCTTCCTTCGTATCCCGACTATCCTTCTGAGTCCATACGGAAAACGCTGGAAGCTGCCCGATTGGCTTCAGCGACCGACAGCCTGGTACTCCTGACAGGAGAAAGCGGTACAGGCAAAGATTACTTGGCCCGCTACATTCATGACCATTCAGACCGCGCTGCAGGCCCATTCTTTTCTCTAAATTGTGCCGGGGTACCCCTCGAGCTCGCGGAGTCGGAACTGTTCGGCCATGAAGCCGGAGCCTTCACCGGGGCAAATGTGCGTTCCAGGGGGCTCTTGGAACTGGCCGAGGGAGGTACGTTACTCCTGAACGAAATCGGCGAACTCTCGTTGCAGCTCCAGGCCAAGCTGCTCACCTTTCTTGAAACCAAAACCTTCACACGACTCGGAGGGCGAAAACCCATCAAGGTGAATGCTAGAATAATTGCTGCTACCAACAGAGACCTTCAGGCGGAAGTTTCTAGCGGTCGTTTTCGTCTGGATCTGTTCCATCGACTTAACGTTGTATGGGTCAAGGTTCCGCCCCTTCGTGAGCGAACGGAAGACATTCCCATGCTGGTACAGCAGATTCTTGGCTTGCTGAAGGTGGAAATGCAGCTTCAAAGTACTCCGGAGCTTGACGATAAAACCCGCCAAAGGCTCAGTCTCTACCCTTGGCCCGGCAACATCAGAGAATTACGTAATTTTCTCGAACGCTCAATCATTATGTCCGGCGGACGGAGAATAGACGGGGCGTACCTGGACTCTGCAGAAACCTGCTTCGGTGATCGATGCTGGACTCTGGCATTTCCACCGGTTCCATCACTGGATGCGGTTGTGCGGAATCTGAAGGAGGAGATGGTGAAGGAGAGCCTTCGCCACGCGGGTGGAAACAGACAGGAGGCGTCGCGTCGGCTGGGGATTTCTCGATTCAGCCTGAGGCGTCTGTTGGAAAGCATGGACGAGCGATATCGCACCTAAAATGCTCCCCAATGTGCGGCATAGCACGCCAACCCCTCGCCGAACCCTGTACTATACTAATGCGTATTCAAAGAACTAAGATCGGGGGGACCCTCTTTAGTAAAGAGTTCCTCCCCGATTTTACATATTTGAAAGCGAAATGGTATTACTCTGCAACAGCGTGCCGTGGCCCCTGCCTGGGTCACCAGGGTTCCTAGACCCGATGAAGTTGGCATTAGGTCAGCGCCATTAGCCAAAAGCCTGCATATGGAGCGTGTGCCAAAGGTCCTGTCCGAATCAAAAACCCCCTGACCCCCTTGCAAAGGCGGGTCATACTAACCCTCAATCAAAGAAGTAAAATCGGGAAAACCCTTCTTGTAAGAGTGTTTCCCCGAACCCCATCCCAAGAACTTCTAGCATTTGCCTGAACCCTTTTTTTTCGAGGAAAAAAGAGGGTTCAGGCAGGTGTTAAAAGTTTTTTGGAGGGGGCTGGGGAACCTTTTTTACAAAAAAGGTTCCCCAGATCTTACTGCTTTAAAAGCGCATTGGTATCAGGGGGGATTTTTCACGTATCATGGCCGCTGAATTCAGGACATTTTTTTGGCAACAGCTATAAACGACAAAGCAAACACGCATTCATTTCACATTGTGGAGTGCGACATCGCACGCCTTCCCACCTGATACACCTCTCTCCTCCCTGCAACAGAATCATTCAGAACTCATTAGGACATGGTTTTATTGATGATACGCCCTGCGGTTCTCATCGGTCCGGTATGGCACATATCCTGCTAGACGAACGATCAGAGAGCCGAAGGACAGACGACAGGGTCTGGTGTCCTGATACGAATTCGCAATAAAAGAAGGAAAATCGGAGAAACCCTTCTTGTAAGAAGTGTTTCCCCGATCTTACTGCTTTAAAAGCGCATTGGTATGACTCACCGGAAATCCCGGTAGCTTGATAGATGTCGGGCCACAAGTTGTTTGTATCGCCTCGGTTTTGTCTGTTTAATGGCGAATCGGCATGAGGCCCTGTGAACTACGATTGTCGAGAGGTTCTCCGTGATCAGAACAACAAAAAATTGTTTAAACTAAAACAGGGGGTTGGCGCGTTATGGACGTCATCACACTATCTAGGTTGCAGTTCGCTGTCGCATGTTACTTCCATTTCTTGTTCGTGCCTCTGACTCTCGGGCTTTCCATTCTCGTGGCCATTATGGAGACTCAGTTTGTCAGGACCGGCGACGAAGAATACAAGAGAATGGCAAAATTTTGGGGCAAGTTGTTCGTAATCAATTTTGCCCTGGGGGTCGTAACCGGAATAACGCTTGAATTTCAGTTTGGAACAAACTGGTCACGCTATTCCAAGTACGTGGGAGACATCTTCGGTTCTCTTCTCGCAATAGAAGCGTCGGTTGCATTCTTCCTGGAATCCACGTTTATAGGTGTTTGGATATTCGGCTGGAAGAAACTTTCCCCCAAGGCTCATGCGGCATGCATCTGGCTCGTGGCCGCGGCGTCGAATATTTCGGCGTACTGGATACTAGTGGCCAACTCTTGGATGCAGCACCCTGTGGGTTATGTGATCCGAAACGGCCGGGCAGAGCTCACCGATTTTTGGGCTGTTGTTACTCAGCCTTACGCAGTGTGGATGTTCTTGCATGTGCTCAGCGGAGCGTACATTCTGGCTGCGTTTTTCGTTATGGGGATAAGCTCATACCATATCCTCAGAAGTCGAGAGCTATCCTTTTTCAAGAGGTCTTTCAGAATAGCCGCCACATTTGCCCTAATCTTTTCCATTGGCGAACTTGTAATCGGTGATTTTCACGGCAAGGAGATGGTGAAATCTCAACCGCTCAAGGCCGCAGCTACTGAGGC
>JACRDE010000177.1 GCA_016212935.1 Desulfomonile tiedjei
AAGAAGTGCCTCCCCGATTTTACATATTTGAAAGCGAAGTGGTATCAGCATGCTGTGGGCGGTATTCGCTGCCGGACAATAAGGCGGAACACCCAGGATACGCATCGACGTGAATCAGGTCTGGATCAATGGGAAGTATTGTCAGCTTTTCTGAGTATGCGATACGAAAAAACGTAGGTAAAATGAAAGGAATAGGACTTCGGTCCTCTTTTTGCCGTCAAGGCGACTGGGCCTTTGACTACGCCTTGTCTCTTGCACGGCATCATAACTGTAAACTTAACATTTTTCACTTTCTCGAATCACCGTATACTCTCCGGAGAGACGTCGTATTTCTGGATTCTGAAAAAAAGGAGACAGTCTATGTCACGCCGGACTTCATAGCGAAAAAGGACCAGGAAATGCGCGAGAAGTTCGACGAGCGCCTGGGTGACTACATCAAGGTGGGATTCAGGCTGTGCGAGGGAAATAACGAGTGGGAATTGATGAAGTGTTTCAAGAAAGGGGACTACGAGGCCCTCGTCATCGGGTATGACGCCAAGGGAGCTGATTTCGGTGATGCTACTACGATAGAAGAGTTCAGCGAAAATTTCAGGGGACCAGTTGTACTGGTTGGCCCGGATCGGCCGGATTTCTACCATGTTAACAGAGAAGCGGAAACGAGGCTGTACGAACTCCTGATTCCTGATGGTAAATGGAATCGCATCAAATTATAGCCGACGTTCAGCATAAGTTCGCATGATTTTGGAGCTTTTTTCGTTGCCGATTCCTATGAAAACTACTTGATGGAGACCGGCAAGATGCGGGTCCTACTGAGACGTTTTGATATTTCGTTGTGGCGCTTTTTGCCATGGGAGTTCGTATGACATGGTCAAAACATGCTATCATGGATGCACAATCGGACAGAGTCGTCAGCAACGTGCTCGGAATCTGCGAACGACCTGGAGTAGACACGATCCGTCGATACCAGATCGGTAGAATCGGTGGCGGTCTGAACGTGCGTTTTGTGTGGTAACTGCTATTTGGAGCGCAGGACTGGTTGACCAGGATCTCTAATTACCGTAATGCGAGGACTCTCGTGAGTGAAGACAAAGTAAATAAGAAAGAAAAGAAGGGCTTCTTTGACGCGGTCAAGGAGTTTTTTCTCGGAATGGCGGTGCATGAGGCAGTAATGGTCGCACTCAAAGAAAAAGCAGCCACGGAGAATCTTCTGTTCCTTGCCATTTTCGGAGATATGATTGGGATGCCTGTCATGCCGAAATACTATTCCCTGCGCCTTGTCCCTTACCTGGTACCCAAGCTCGACACATGGAAACGCAGTGTTCTGAGAGAAAGAGACTGGACCGATTGGGCTTTTGACTGAACCGATCGGGAGTCCTGTTCTACGGGATTTTGCAGCAACCGCAAGGCAATCGGTTTTCCCGAGGGCATGCCATTTCACTTTCAAGTCGGAGATTCTTGGGCAATATGGAAGCCTTCTTCACCCCAAGCGATGCAAGGCCGTCTACCCCCCGTCCTTAAGACCCCAGCTCAGCACCGCGACTGTGTCGCAGATTTGAAAGAGCATCGATATTACTCGCTCACATCCAGGACATCCCTTACTGCTGGACGCTCCCGAATTTTTCGAGGGCGATTTTCCATTGACAAGTCGCTGTGTCTGGACTAAGTAGCGCAACATCATCATCTTGAACTCATCACAAAAAGAGCAGGAGTTATGAAGATGCGCAGCGCCGATTCATCCAGGGGGAATACACGTCAAAGACCTTACCGGTGTTTCCGGGAAGATCCCAGATACGACGAAGTAAAGAAAATGATTGAAAACTTCCCGTTGGAGAAAATGGAACAACTTAAGCTGTATATAGAAAGATGGCTCCGAAATCCTTGATGTGGGCCGGGGATCAGCTTTGTTCACCGGCCCGAATAATCATCTATCGAAGCTCGTTTCTACCCTCGCCTATGAGTCTCAACGTTATTTTCCGACATTGACCATCCATCCGTATGGATCAGGCTTATGACCGGTCTGAATGGCAGTGAGGTCGTCAAAGAGTCTTCTCGCAACAGGACCTGTCTGCCCATCCCCCACCATGTAGTCGCGGCCTTTGTACCTGAAATGACTGACAGGCGAGATCACCGCGGCTGTGCCGGAACCGAAAATCTCCTGAAGAGAGCCTGTTTCAGCGGCTCGCACAACTTCCTCAATACTGATTTGTCGCTCGGTTACTTTGTTTCCCAGGTCTCGTGCGAACCTGATCACGGAATCACGAGTGACTCCTGGAAGAATCGTGCCTTCCAGCGCTGGCGTGACTACTTCTCCATCGATTCGGAAGAAAATGTTCATGGTGCCTACTTCTTCAATTGAGCACTTGTCCACAGCATTTAGCCAGAGCACCTGAGTAAATCCCTCTTCATGAGCCTCTTCGGCCGCCAGCAACGAAGCAGCATAGTTTGCTGCTGTTTTTGCTTCACCTAAACCGCCTCGGCAAGCCCGGATGTATTTGTCAGTCACGACGATTTTCACGGGGTTAAATCCTTCAGGGTAGTACGCACCTACAGGACAAAGTATAATGTAGAATAGATACTGCTTGGACGGGCGCACGCCCAGGAAAGGATCCGTGGCGATAATGGTAGGTCTCACATAAAGAGATGTCCCGTGAGTCCTTGGGATCCAGTCTCTGTCCAGTCTTATGAGCTTGGACATTTGGTCCATGAACAGGTCGGAGTCTACGATGGGAATGCACAGCCTGGCACAGGACTTATTGAATCGAGCTATATTCATATCGGGCCTGAAGAGCAGGATGTCTTCTTCGTCGGGGCCTGCGAACGCTTTCAAGCCCTCAAAAACCTGTTGCCCGTAATGCAGCATCATGGTAGCCGGATGCAGAACCAGGTCCTGGAAAGACACTATTTCAGGGACCTGCCAGCCACCTTCGTCCGCTGAATATCTCATCTGTAGCATGTGCTCAGTGAAAATAGTCCCAAAACCGAGCTTGTTTTCGTCATATTGGGGTGAAGCCGCCCTGTTACGCGGTAATGTTCCCATAAAGCCTCCTGTATTCCTTGTGACTTTGGAATTCTTGCGCGGTTTGCCAGAGGCCTTTTACCCAAGGCCCGGTAAGCCGGGGGTTAAGTCTGAAGAAAAATAACTACCAAAGGCAATGGCGGGAGTCAAGCCGCTCTTTGCGTTGACATCTCCCGTTGTTGAAATGATCGAAGGCTTGATGACAACTATTCTCGCGTGGCCAAAATTTTCTCACGACGATCCAGGTAGCCGCATTCCGCAATGGTCTAACCATCTCATTGCGAGGAGTGGAACGACGAATCGATCCCTGTTCGAGCTAACGGGAGATTGCTCCGGGCTACGCCCACGCAATGGCAATCTTCCTGTTTCCGTGGCGCATAACCAACATTACTATGGAGTAGCCCCATAGAAGCCAAGCAACGATGAAATCTCGATCTCGCCAGCTCCATATCCGACCAGCTTGCTTCCTACGCTTGCAAGTGCAAATTTAGGTCGGATCTCTTTCCCCATAAGTTGATTGACACTGTGTCGAACCAATGTCACTGTTCAAAAAAATCTTTGATATAGCCATTCTTAACGCGGATCTCATTTTCGGCTAATTGTACGGGTACACAGTTCGGCTCAGAAAGAGGAAACGCCGCCGCTCGCGGAAATTGCCGTTAAGTCGCCGGTTCTTGTCATGTATGCAAACAAGCCTGGGCTTGTACCTTGATGCTGCCATAGCCCGTGTGGCATCTTTTATGATGCTAATCGAAAGAACCGGCCTGGAGACACTTGAAAACTGGTGTGCTATCCTATAGGGTCTCTTGCGGGAGTATCGAGAACTTCCTTGCGGTTTGAGCCGATATATTGCTCCCTCACCAGTCGGTCGTCAAACAGTCCACTTGAACGCGAGACCTATCACAGTGAGGCACTTAGGCCCAAGAGCGCCATGCAGAGGTTGGACCGCGTGACCGCGATGAGAATGCGGATAGCCAGGAGGTAACATTGATATCGACTAGCTTTAAGATTAGGACGAAGCTAATGGCCTTGGCAATCTGTTCAGTGACCGTGCTGACTGTTTTAGCCGCGGCCGGCGTAGCCCATTTGAGCCACATGGACGGCTCAATCTCGGAGATTCGTGAGGGTCAAGAAACCATTCGCACGCTGTCGTCCATTCAGAAGGCCATCGTAGACATGGATTCCGGAGTACGCGCTTACCTCAAACAACCCGATGAAAGCCAGCTCGATATTTTCAGAAAGAGCCTCAAAACCGCTCAAGATGGGATGCAGCTACTCAAAAGCATAGTTTCCGGAAATCCTGCGGACGAGAGGCAACTTCGTGACGCTGAGGCGGCACTGCTGAATTGGCAGACAAAGGTCGCGGAACCTGCAGTCACTTCTCGCAAGAAACTTGAAGGCTCAAAGACTCCAGGGGACGCAAAAGCCACGTCCCCAGTTTACAATCCAGAGTCCATTGCTGACGTGAGCACTATTTTGCTCAACCTGACACAGAATCGACTGGCCCTCGCGAACAAACATGTGCTTGAAGCCGAAAAACAGCTCAAAGAAATGCGAGGCCCGATATACGTTGGTGTGGCCCTGTTTTCGGTTGTACTGCTGATATCGACTTATTTGATGGCCGGTCGTATTTCTAAGCCGATGACGAGGGCTGCAGAGTTGGCACAAGCTATCAGCGTCGGGGACTTGTCGCGGAGAATTGACGTCAAGGGTTCAGACGAATCCTCGAAACTCGGTGCATCTCTGAATGAGATGGCGGAGGACCTGACGAACTACAGCAAGCACATCATGGAAGGAGTTGATGTCCTAACAACCTCTGTTGCTCAGATTGCAAGTGCTGCCTCAGAGCTATTCAGCAGCGCATCCCAGACTGCTTCTGCAGTTAGCGAAACCACGGCAATCATCAACGAGATGGAAAAGACGGCTAAGATCGTAAATGAAACGTCGCGAAACGTTGAGAATCACTCTCGACACTCGGACGAAATTGCAGACTCAGGGGCCAAAGCGACCGGCGAGACGATACAGAAGATGAGTCTTATCAAAGACAAGATGGAAATTGTCCGCACCGCCGTGGTGGGGCTAAGCGATAACACGAAATTCGTTGAAGAGGTAGTTGCTGCGGTCCAGGACCTTGCGGATCAATCCAACCTCCTGGCGGTGAATGCCTCGATCGAAGCCGCACGGTCGGGCCAACACGGCAAAGGATTCGCAGTTGTGGCACATGAAATCAAGTCCCTTGCCGACCAGTCCAGGGAAGCAACTGACAGAGTTAACAAGATCCTGCAGGAGATTAGAAAATCAGTCAGCTCGGTCGTGATGGCAACAGAAGAAGGAAATAAAGCTGTACTGAGCGGAGTCGAGCAGTCCGAAGCTGCAGGCCAATCCATCCAGAAGCTTGCGGACAGCATTGGGGAATTTTCTCGTGCAGCCGGGCTGATCACTTCCTCCACCAACAAACAATTTGCCCGAGTGGAACGAGTAGCGACGGCAATGAGAAACGTCGAGCTTGCCATGAACAGCAGTGCCGAAGGCTCAACGCAACTTCAGAATGAGGCCAGGAGACTGGAAGAGCTTGCTCGATCCCTCCAGGATATAGTGCGACACTACAAGCTCGAGCTGGCGAGTTGACTTTTCCGAGTTCGGCTGTTTACTCTGTTCTGCAAACTGTTTCGATACCTGGACCGTTTTCATCCGTACATTAGCGCCGGCGAAGGGAAGCAATTTCCGCAGGCCGGTGGTTCAAGATCTGGAGGTTGCTTCGTCGCTTCGTTCTTTGCAGTGCCACAGAGCCCTTGATGGCAAGGCAGACTCGTAGCAAAGGCATCGATGAATTCTGGACAGAGCAAATAGGCTTCTGAGGATTTATTAAATAATATCGGTAACACCGATCCAGCTTCGGTTTGCTGTTGCCGGTACTGGCACATCCGAAACCCGAGACTGTTCCATGGCGACCAATCACACTTTGAAGGATTTCCTGGACGCTATCTTTCGCCCTTACTACAAACAGAAAACGGGCTTTGTCCTAGTAAGAACATCCGCTCGCAATGAGATCAAGACCGGTTCGCGGTATTTTCCGAATTCCGATGGCCTGTCACGAGAGCAGTATTCTGAAGAGACAAATGTGTTCTTCGGGGTGTGCCCGCGGGAAAAGATGAAACCAGGAAAGGAACACGTTGGATACATCACTTGCCTGTGGGCGGGGCTAGATATCGGACCGGACGGATATTCCGGCAAAGAGAAACATTTCGCCTCAGAAAAGCAGGCCATGATGGCGATTATGGCATTTCCGCTGAAGCCGTCGATAATTGTCCAGTCGGGCAGAGGGATGCACCTTTATTGGCTGCTGAAGCAGGTAACCGAGATCAGTATCCAAAGTGATTTTGAAAAACTGCTCAACCGAATCGCCAATTATTTCCAATGCTCGGCTTCTTCAGGCCTCGATGCGGTCTTGAGGCTGCCGGAAACGTGGAATTCCAAGAACCAGATTCAAAGCACGAAGTGTTTCGTGGAGCGTCTGGATCCCACTCTAAGGTACGATATAGAGGAATTCGAAGACCTTGACTTGCGAATCATAATACCATCCAAAAGGGCACCCAGGATGCCGCAGGTCAAGCTTCCGGCTCCGGTACGCATTTCCGTTGTAGATTCTCACGCGGCCGTTCGCAACGACGCGTTTCGGGATCGTCATTCTCATGGAGTGGCTTCTACCAGGTCACAATCGGAAGAGGACGCAACCACAGAAGTGGAGGAAATCTCGGAAGAGGAAGGAACGTTCGCTCTTGACGATGAATCCATGAAAAAGATCGCTGACATGATGATAGACCGGTTCTCAGACAGGATCCTGGAACGACTCGCCGACAGGGTGGCCGAAAAGGTATTGCGAGGATTGCTCAATACCGGAGGAGAGTAAGTAATGAGCTGAAAGCCCAAGGAATGGCAGCTCTGAACCTGGCTCAATCGTATAATTTGTATTTCCTGTAGAAAAAGGGCTTCAAGAACTTCAAGCCTACAACCGAGGCCACAGGCTTTACCCACGATCCGATAAACGTCTCGCTTCCGAGGCATTGGCGGCAATAGGGATGTATCAGTTTTCCGCTTCGAAATCCGTCCATTATCCGGCCCAGCTCAGGCGATCCGAGTATTTCCAGCAAAGAGGATTCGTTGAGATTGCCCAGTGAAGTCTTGCCGTCGAAATCCACACAGCAGAGAACCACGTCGCCTGAATTGAGAATCGCAAAATGGTCCCTCATCCCGAAGCAATATCCTCGATTGGCCGGTATGATACTGTCGCCTGCGAAAGCATTTCCCCAGTCCGTCAGAACGTAAGTCTCAATGAAAATCTTCGGACTTATTTCTATGACATTCCAGCCATATATGCCTATTCTACTAATTTTGCGGGCCAAATCCCCCTGGGCTGCTTTTGATCCGAGTCGCTCGTACACCAGCTCACTCCACTCCAGAATAGTCCTCCTAAGAGTCTCCGAGTCAGGCATGAAATCTGGTATAGAAAGTTGTTCCCTCATTTTCCGCGCAAACCGGGTTGTCATGATGCGTATTTTGAAAATCGGAGGTGCGGGCCTGGCTGCGCATGCCGCTAGAAGATCGAGCAAGTTGTTCCGATACAAATCGAAGTCTATTCTGGTCCCGCGAGT
>JACRDE010000176.1 GCA_016212935.1 Desulfomonile tiedjei
AAAGCCTTACCAGAGACGATGTCTTTTCATCGTCCTCAGCAATCATGACCGGACCCGGGGAATATGGATGGCTCATGGTGCATCCAACCTCAAGTGGCCTGTAATATAGAGGTGCCTGCCGAGGCATGGTCTCTGCTGTCTCCATAAACAATAGACCACTGGAATCGCCAAGTCCACGGTTTGTTGAGCGCTACGGGCGCAGAGTTGGGTGGTGCATTCTGGCCGACCGCCATGCCGCTACGGAGTCGCGCAAGCGGCGAATTGACCGTTTCACGCGAACTCTTGTGAACCACTATTCTAGTCTCTTATCTTCCCCTTTGTTGCTGACGTTGAACGCGCGTAGAGCCATACTGCGGTTTCCTCTGATGGCCCTGGATCATGGTTGCCTCATTCTTGGGGATCTAATACCATTTCGCTTTCGAATATGTGAAATCGGGGAGGCACTTCTTGTAAGAAGTTCCTCCCCGAACCCCACCTCAAGAACTTTTAGCACTCGCCGGAATCCCCATTTCCTGAAAGGAAATTTGGGGTTCCGGCAAATGATAGAAGTTTCTGGAAGCGGGTTTGGGGGGAAACTCTTTACTAAAGGGGATGTTATACTTGACAGACCTAAAAAGGGCGACATTATGCTGAATCTACCTTTTGAGTTGCAAAATGACAAGCGGATGCGCGAAAATTGTGAGCCTTTGCCCCCTAAGGACTTGGAAAGCTACTGCATCGTAAACCTGTGGAGACTCATGATAACTTTTGATGCAGGTAAAATATTCGAGACCGTTCAGGATATGTGGAGTCACGCCCACAGAATCCCCCCGAATCTTCCGAATTTTCATATTCCAGATTGTGACCAAATAATGATGAAAGCTGATTTCCTCTGTTCGGAGTTGAGTAAAGCCGAACTTGCCGCGAGTTTGGGTGAAGCGAAGAAGTTGCAGCAATTTTGGAACACTGCCGGTGCTCCGGTCCAAATACAGATGGGGCAGCAAGGTATACAGGAATGCAGGAAACTGTCCGTTTTTGACGTGCTTCAATACCAAGATATCACCCAAAAGCTGATGTCAATAGTTGTGGGAGAATTATCAAGCAGAACCGTGATGATTATGCCGTTCACCAAAATTGGTTATTACGACGGGACAAAGGTGACTTTTTCAGAAAAAGCGAGAGAAAAATTTCCACTGATTCAACGGGAGATGGATCAAGCCGGTAAATGTTTTGCATTCAGAAGACATGCTGCTTGTGTCTTTCATCTCATGCGTGTAATGGAACACATAGTCCAATGTTTGGCGGACCAGTTTAGAGTTGATCTTCGCAGAAGAGATTTACGCGAAAAAACCTGGGGTAATCTCTTGAATGAAATGAGAAATAAAGTCAATGGCATGAAAGAGGGCACCGTAAAACAGATAGAAAAAAAAGAAAGTTTTAGGCACATTTGTGCTTTATTCGATGACGTATGCCGAGCTACGCGCAACCCCTTATTACATGCTAAAATAATGAACATAGAGTCTTATGATGAAGAAGAGGCCAGAAACGCCATAGATCGGGTTATGTGGTTTATAAACGATCTGGCGCTACTTTCGCGGCTAACGGTTATTGATTTTACAAACCCAGACCTATTCAAGAAGAGAATACGATAAGGAGACAGGATTACTTATTTTCTTTGCCTAAAACCTTCTTCGTAAGAATCCGCCTCATCGTTTCTTCAAACTTCTCTTCAGCCTCATCATCTTGCTAAAGAGGGTTCCCCCAATCTTACTTCTTTGAAAGCGCATTGGTATAATCCATGGCCTGAGCGGCATCGGGAGGGCTGCTCAGGAAATCGACGACAATAGAATGAATACTTCTTGTTGCAAGCGGACTGAGCGTCATCTATCCTTGTTCATGGGCACACGTGATCCGCAGAGAGCGAGAGTTTTTTTAATCTCACTTCTGGCGGGAATGAGTCTCGGGCGATGTTGCTTGCGCTGATGACATCTATCACCCGAAAGCGAGCCAGTATTTGTTCAGGACCGGAGATTGTGCACATGGCGAAAGAGACGCGGAAACGAAAGCTGAAGCTCCACCAGATAAACGCGGAATGGTGTAAAGGGTGTGGAATTTGTGTCGAGTTCTGCCCAAAGGGAGTGCTGGAATTGAACGACTTGGACAAGGCAGTAGCTGTCAGGCTCGAAGAGTGCATCTGCTGCCGACTGTGCGAACTCAGATGCCCCGATCTTGCCATCGTCATTGAGGTAGAGGAGGTCGAGGCACCATGAAAGGCACAGTAAGATTTGTTCAAGGAAATGAGGCTTGCGTTGAAGGGGCCCTGTACGCTGGATTGAAATTCTTCGCAGGCTACCCCATCACCCCTTCGACGGAAATCGCAGAGCATCTTTCTCTGCGGTTACCCGAGATTGGCGGCAAGTTTATCCAGATGGAAGATGAAATAGCCTCTATGTGTGCCATTATCGGTGCATCGCTAACAGGGTGCAAAGTCATGACGGCAACCAGCGGACCGGGCTTTTCGCTCATGCAGGAGGCCTTGGGATATGCGATCATGACCGAGATACCCTGCGTGATCGTTAATGTTCAACGAGGCGGCCCTTCGACAGGAATTCCGACACATGTCAGCCAGGGAGATGTGAACCAGGCTCGGTGGGGAACTCATGGCGATCATTCGATCGTGGCTCTGACAGCTTCCAATCATCAGGACGTCTTTGCCATGACAGTGGAGGCGTTCAACATCTCCGAAACCTACCGAACTCCTGTGGTGCTGCTTTTGGACGAGGTGGTGGGCCACATGCGAGAACGGCTGGTCATCCCCGAAGCAGGGGAGATTCCAATTGTAGAACGCTTAAAAACATCGGTACGAGAAGGAGTGGACTATCACCCCTATTTGCCCCGCGAGGATGGGCGACTGCCCATGTCGGACTTTGGCGGAGTACATCGCGACAATGTGACAGGTCTGTACCATGACATGTGGGGCTTTCCTTCCGATGATCCATCTGTTGTTCATGGTCTGATCAGACACTTGATAGACAAAATCGAAAACCAAACAAACTATCTGACCCGCTATAAGGAAGTCGGCGTCGAGGACGCAGATTGTCTGCTCATTTCCTATGGTTCGTCTGCTCGCTCGGCTCGACACGTAGTGGAAAATCGTCGCCGACGTGGCGAGAGGTACGGGCTGCTGGAACTGCAAACGCTCTGGCCGTTTCCGCACGAGCTTGTGAGAAGCAAATGCGCAAATGCCAGGTACATCATTGTCGTTGAGATGAACACAGGACAGGTGTGTCAGACTGTCCGACTGGCCGTGGATCGGCCTGAGCGGGTCTTTCTGGCCAACCGCATCGACGGAGAGTTCATTACTCCGACGGATATTCAAGGGATGCTGCACTTGATTCAGGGAAAGGGGCTGTAAACAGTGCCTGTGAAAGACTACATTCGGGAACGGTTTTTTCCTCACATCTGGTGCGCCGGATGTGGGCACGGCACCGTTTTGAATGGGTTGATCAGAGCTGTCGAGAAGCTGGGCATCTCGAAAAATGATATCGTGATGGTATCAGGAATCGGGTGCTCTTCGCGGGTCTCAGGCTACCTTGATTTTCACACTTTGCATACATTGCACGGTCGTGCGCTGGCCTTCGCCGCTGGCGTTAAGCTTGGCAGACCTGACCTGAACGTCATTGTGCCCATGGGGGATGGCGATGCCCTGGCCATCGGAGGCAATCATTTCATCCATGCGGCCCGTCGCAATATCGATGTGACTGCCCTGATAATGAATAATCGGATCTATGGGATGACAGGAGGACAGTATTCTCCTCTGTCCGGGCGCGGAATTCTGGCAACCACGGCGCCCTTTTCAAACATCGATCAGAGCTTTGACGTGGTTGAATTAGCCACTGCGGCGGGCGCCACGTTTGTCGCACGCGCCACCACATATCACGTTCAAGAAACGATCGAGATCATCCAAGAAGCAATCCTCCACAAAGGATTTTCCGTGGTAGAGATCATGTCCCAATGCCCGACGTACTTCGGCCGCAAGAATCGACAAGGCGATGCTGTGGCAATGCTCAAACGTATGCGGGAGATAGTCCTTCCTATTGGAGCAAAAGCAAAACACGGAGATCCTGAAATCATTGAGCGAGGAATCTTCGTCCGCAAGGATCGGCCCGAATACTGCGCCGAGTATGACGACATCATCCGCCGTGCAATGAAGAGGAAATAGCATGGAACGGTCTCGATTTGTGTTTTCAGGTTCAGGCGGACAGGGTGTGATCACAGCTGCCATCATTCTGGGGGAAGCGGCTGTTCTTTACGAAAATCTGAACGCAGTTCAAACCCAGGTTTACGGCGCTGCCGCAAGGGGAGGGGCCACCCGATCAGATTTAATCATTTCCGACTCCGAAATCTGGTTTCCGAAAGTCGTCCAACCAAATGTGCTCGTGTGCCTTACCCAAGAGGCATACAACAAGTACTCTCCGATCATTCGCCCCGGTGGACTACTGATTGTTGACGCTCACCACGTTCAGATTGGACGCAGAGTCGACGCTGTGCAGAAGGAGCTTCCCATCTATCAGACAGTGATCGACAAGATAGGCGAACCGATTGTGTTCAATGTCTGCATGCTTGGCGCAGTGACTGCGCTAACCGGAGTGGTACAGCCCGTGTCTATCATGAAAGCGCTCAAGGCGCGGGTCCGTAAAGATCTTCTTGGAGTCAACAGGCAAGCGCTTGACCTTGGACTGGAACTCGGAGGCAAAGCAGCATAATTGCCATATTCAGAATACCTGATACCAGTTCGCATTCAAACAAGGAAGACTCGGGGAGGACCTTCTAATTAATAACGTTCGATTTCTTGTTTTCTCGAGAAGAAGTTGGATTGCGATCGATGTAACTTACTGCTTCTATGAGAGAAATCGGACAAAGTTTGGTTGCGGCCGCAGGCCGCGTCCTGAAAGAAGTTCCTCCCCGAACCCCACTTCAAGAACTTCTAGCATTCGCCGGGATCCGCATTTCTCAGCGAGAAATATGGATCCCGGCCAGTGTTAGAGTTTCTTGGAAGGGGTCTGGGGGACCCTTCATTGCCAAAGAAGGTTCCCCCAATCTTACTGATTTGAAAGCGAATTCCTATGAAAACTACTTGACGGGGACCGGCAAGATGCCGGTCGCTACTGGGACGTTTTCATATTTCGTTGTGGCGCTTTTTGCCATGGGAGTTCGTATGAAAAGATCGCAACAGTCGTCGGTACAAGGCAAGGACTTTCATCATGCCACATGACATCACCAAAAAGCTTATGAGCCCTGAGGAAGCCGTCCGGAGATTCATCTCCGACGGGAGCCAAATCGCCTTAGGAGGATTCACTGTCAGTCGCAACAACATGGTACTGGCCCGTGAAATAATCAGGCAGAAAAAGAGGAATCTCCATGTAGTATGCCACTCCCACGGTCAGGCCCTCGATCTCTTGATTGGGGCCGGATGTGTCAGGAGACTTGAGATTGCGTACGGCGGCATGGGTCGGTTTGCACCGACGTGTATACGTTTCAGAAAGGCGGTATGTGCGGGACAAATCGACATAGAGGACTACTCGAACTATCAAATGAGTTTGAGGTTCCTTGCCGGTGCCATGGGACTCCCTTTCATGGCCACGAAATCAGGGCTCGGGACGGACTTGGTCAAGATCGAAGGTTTTCCCATTGATGTCCGTGGAACAGGAAAAGTCCCTTCCATGAAGCTTGCCATCATTGAAAATCCGTTCAACGGCGCAGAGGATAGAGTAGTGCTGTTGCCGGCACTGACTCCAGACGTGGCTTTGATCCACGCGCAGTATGTGGGAGAAGACGGCACAGTACGGCTCAAAGGTCTTACGTTCGCGGATTTGGAACAAGCTCGATCCGCTGAGCACGTCATAGTGACTTGCGAGGAGGTCGTACCGAGATCTTTCATTCGAGACGATCCGGATCAGAATTCGCTGCCGGCCTTCCTGGTGGACGCAGTAGTCAAGGCACCATTCGGCGCACATCCCACTGCCTGTTACCAGTTCTACGACTACGATCCTCGACACCTCAAGCTTTACAGAAACATGGCGGCAAACGATGATTTGTTTCAGGAATACCTGGAAAACTGGGTCTTCAATTTGCCGGATCAAGAAGCCTATCTCGAGAAGGTTGGCATCACGGATCTCATGAGAATCAAAGCCAGTCCCGCTGTTGGATATGCTCAAGGACTCGACAGGCGGTAAAAGAGAGCTGCGAATGAACCAGTATAGCCCACGAGAAATGATGGCCACAACTGCAGGAAGGATGATCAACAATGGCGACGTAGTTTTTGCTGGTACTGGCATTTCCATGCTTGCCGCTACGGTAGCCAAACGAATACATGCTCCGGATGCTGTGGTGTTTTTCGAAACCGGCGGGATTGACCCTTCGCTCGAGGAATTGCCGCTTGCGGTGGCGGACCCACGCGTCATGGCCGGCACTTCCATGAACGCAGGGCTGATAGAGGCGTTCTCCATCCTGGGGCACAGGCGTCTGCGCACTGTAGCCTTTCTGGGAGCCGCTCAAATTGACCGTTTTGGGAATCTCAATTCCACTGTCCTGGGTGACTACAAAAAACCGCGAACCAGGTTTCCGGGCAGTGGAGGTGCTTGCGATGCTGCTTCTCTCGCGTGGGGTATAATCATTTTCATGCAACACGAGAAGAGGAGGTTCGTGGAAAAACTGGACTATCTCACCAGCCCTGGTTGGCTTTCCGGCGGCGATTCACGGGCTAAGGCCGGTTTCGTCCGCGGCGGACCTATAGCCGTTGTTACCAACCTCGGAATTATGCGTTTTGATCATGTGTCCCGAGCCATGTACCTGTCGGAAGTATACCCTGGCGTGCTCCCGCAAGAGGTGGTCGCCAACACAGGCTTCGAGATTGATATCTCCGGGGTTCGAGAGGCCGATCCTCCAACCGACCGGGAGTTGCTCACTTTGCGAGAGGATGTGGATCCCCAAAGATTGATCCTGGGTTGACCGGATTGCGTCACGATCCGCTTCTACCGCGAAATAGAAATCTATTTAACGTTGGTTGCAGAGCAGAGGTCGTTACCTCCAGCAACGAACTCAAGATGGATGACTATTCGGCAGGACTTGGAATCGGCCCTGAAGTCTGACCGGCTTGCCCCAGCTTTACCATATATGGAATCTCCAGTTCCTTTTCCTTCGGATGATCGGTTTCCATCATCATTCTTCCCATCCAGTAATATCGGCCAGGCTCATTCTTCAGCTTCATCACAACATTGAAAGGAACGGCTGAACGGGGCTGCACTGATATTCTCTTGCCTTCGGGGGTGGACAATGAAGATTCGCCATGCGAACGCAGGACTTGGACTGTAACAGGCTTGTCAGAGGAGTTGGATATTTTCACCGGAAAAGTCACGGTTTCTTTGAACTCAGGAAGCCTTACCACTAGATTCGGCGGCTCAACATTTACTTCCCTGATGACCTCCGCCAACAGGGTGAGCTTTACCACAGGGCTACTCGGGTCATTGGAATGCACAAAAATGGTTTTCAGTTTTTTTCCAGCCCTGAGTCCTGCGGTATCGAATGCGGCAATTATCTTGCTTTTGGAATTGGGGGGTACTTCCGAGCTTCCCTTGACAGCTTTGGTGCATCCGCAGGATGCCTCCAATTTCTCAATTATCAGCGGCTGATCGCCTGTATTGGTGAAGATGAATTCTTCAGTGACAGTGTCGCCGTATAGGACTCGTCCATAATCGTGGGTTTCCTTGTCGAAGCTAATGCTTGGCCCACCGGCAGCACAGACCGTCGTGGCAGCGAAGAGCAAAGCGGGCAAAACTCCCAGGATTCTTAGTCGCATGAGCTTTCTTCTCCTTTTCAACACCATTGTTGAATGCTATCATAGGTCCCGATCAGGATGATTTTGTTTCAAACCTGGGTGCAGTCGTTCTCCGGCCTATATGAAGGAAGCGCCCAAGGTTTGGCTATGATTATAGACATCGCGCACCCGCATGCAATCATTTTGGGGGCGTGCGCGACAATGAGGATTAGCTAAACGCTTCCTACGAGGACTAACATGTCGTTTTCGCCATTGACAGATGAGATGTGCATATTGTGCGGAGAGCGTCAGGCGGCTCTCCCGAAAGACAGAGCTACGCTTTGTTCTGAATGTTACGAAAAGTCCGAGGCGCTGTTCGATGAAGAAATGCGCAGAGTTGAACTGATCCGGACCATCCGCGGAATCGACGTGGAGCTTTACGATATCAAGCACCCAAAGTCAACCGAGGAAAAAAACCATTGCGGGCAAGTGATAATTATTAAAGCCGGCCAAGGATTCGAAGTGAAGATCTGTTTGCGCTCGGACGCTGTGGATTGGATGACACGTCTGGCTGATGAGGGAAGCGGCTTCGAGTCTCAGGATACTCGCCTGGACGCGCTCATAGGTAACGTCATGCTGCTCATTGAATCTTGGGGCGGAGGCCCGCATTACATGGATATTTTGTACGTGGGAAAGGTGGTCTCCACGGAGGGAGAAATCTAAGGAAAGGCCCGGGGATTCTCGGCCGATGGCCGACTTTTCCCAGGGCATTGATCAAGCCCTGGAAAAAGATATATGATTGCCAGCTGAGAAAGAAGGCAAGCGAGGCGTTCCGTGTTCGGAATATCAATGTGGGAAGTAGTGTTGATTCTTGTGGTGGCGCTGATAGTTCTGGGTCCGCGTCAGCTCACCGAAGTCGCCAAAGCAGCGGGCAGGTTTTACAGAGAATTACACAAGATGGCGTGGGATGTTCGTAATTCCATGGACCTGGATTCCATAGACCGTTCGCTGCCGCCTTCTCCGCCGCGGTACGAGCCACCTCTGCCCAAGAACGAGCCTGTGGTTCCGGAGTTGCCCCTGAAGGACATGCCTTCCACGGGTCAGCGAACGGGTCCGGACTTTTATGCGGAGCTTCTTGAAAGGTCTAAAGAAGAGGACGAGTTAGAGAAATCGAAGGAAGTGTCGGAATCCAAGGAAGAAAATCATGTTTCGACGGAAGCCGAAAAGCCTGTTTCAGAGACGCTTAAAATATAGCTCGGGCCTCCCAGATTTCATTCCGTGTAACCCTGATCGTGTACGTGAACGTATGGTTTTCTAACCGTGTGCAAAATGAGTTTAATCAGAGACGTGCTTCTCCTCTTGTCCCCTCGCTGGAACAAAACAGTCAATCGGCTCAGGAACTCAAAGAAGGACAGGCTCCGCTTACCTTTCCTAATTGGATTGGTCGTTGCTCTGTGGGTGGTTATCTACGTCGTCTTCGTGAAGTCTCTGGCATATTTTACCGCGGAAGAGATGTTCGGGACCATAGCTGCCACCAAGCTTCTTTCCATGATACTTGTGACGTTCACATTCGTCCTGATCATTAGTAACATAATTACAACGTTTTCGGCGTTCTATCTTTCCAATGACCTCGAACTGATAATGGCGGGGCCTGCGCGGAGCAATGCTCTTTATACTGCGCGGTTCATCGAGACTGTCGGCGATTCTTCGTGGATGGTGATGGTCTTCGGATTTCCTGTTTTTCTCGCTTACGGCAGAGTATTCTCAGCACCCTTGAGTTTTTACGCACTGAGTTTGTTCGCATTTTCATGTCTTCTCGTGTTGACGGCTTCCGGGGCGATCATAGTTGTCCAGTCTTTGGTCAGGACGTTTCCTGTGCGCAGGCTGCGCGATCTTTTCGTGTTTGTCGGAATCTTGATCTTCATCGGAGTTTATCTGATCTTTCGGATGGTCCGACCTGAGGAGTTCCTGAATCCTGAAGGCTTCGCATCGATGATGGATTATCTGTCCATTATGTCGGAGTCGTCGTCGCCGCTGTTGCCGACAACCTGGATCATGCAGGTGCTCAAGCCGTACATAACGGGGTACGGCTTTGAGGATATAACTTTTTTTCTTGCCCTCCTGGGATGCGCTGCTGTGGGGGCATTTCGTTTGGCGGGTCACAATCACGGTTCGGTTCATTTCTATGGTTATTCCAAAGCAATGGAATCCAAAGGGGCCCGGCTGAGCAAAAGTCGCGCAGTTGCGTGGTTCGACAGGCAGCTGGGGCGAGTGCTGGAACGTTCCACTGCCCGACTTGTAATGAAAGAAATGTTGTTAATGGCTCGAGATTGGGGCCGGTTGAGCCAATTGCTTCTTCTGCTCGCTCTTGTTCTGGTTTATCTATACAATTTCAGTGTGTTGCCTTCTCTGGACTCCCCGGAAGCCACGATGTTCTTGAAGAACACCATAGCGTTCGTCAATATCGGCCTCGCCGGTTTTGTTTTGTCATCCTTGGGGGTGAGATTTCTTTTTCCGGCAGTTACGAGTGAAGGCAGGGCCTTTTGGATTCTAAAGGGATCTCCAATCGGGTT
>JACRDE010000175.1 GCA_016212935.1 Desulfomonile tiedjei
ACCAGTTCGCATTCAAACAAGGAAGAATCGGGGAGGACCTTCTTGAAAGAAGTTCCTCCCCGAACCCCACTTCAAGAACTTCTAGCATTCGCCGGAATCCACATTTCTCAGCGAGAAATATGGATTCCGGCCAGTGTTAGAGTTTCTTGGAAGGGGTTTGGGGGAACATTATTTGCCAAAGAAGGTTCCTCCAATCTCACTGATTTGAAAGCGAATTCGTTTAACATAGTGGCGGTGACAAGCTGGTGGTCCACTGAACGAAGATCCGACGGTCTTGCATCGTCAGAAGTGGACGAAATTCCCGCTTGCTCAGAAGCACTGGTTTGAACACGAAATGGTATAATACCAATGCACCGTCAAGCAGGTTGCAGGCTAAGCGGCCGTTTGCGGAAGGCCCTCTGGTCGAAATCAGGCTGCGACCGTCGCAACCAAGGATGTCCCCCACAACCGGTCTTACTCCCCGAGTTTGAATACTCCCCGTATGAAGGGGCCTCGGTGCATAGGCTTGTTGCACACGCCGACATTCATTTGATGTTGACGGCAAGCGAAAAATGAAGAATTGTATGTGACAAGGAACTGGAAAAGGTTATGATTCCAAGTTTTGGAGACGAAAACCTGAAACGGGAATTTGGGCCTTTTGAAAGATGTCCGAAGCAGTCGTGGAATTTTGCAAGTGAGGCGGTACCCTAGTTGATTCAGCCCCTAAAATACGAATCCGATTCAATGCGTTTGTTTGAAGCGGATGATTTCGATGGGGACTATGAAATTCCCGAAACAGGCCGGCCGCACAGCCTTAAGGGGATCGACACGCCTGCCAAAGACGGGATACTGAAATACTGCCTGATCGCTTCGTTTGTGTTGCATTTGGCATTTTTTACGGCAGTACCGCGCCTCATGGAAGCCACGCCAGCCAAGCAGCCTTTGCTGAAACCCGGAGAGAAGGTGACTTCAGTCAGGCTCGTGGAACCGCCGCAGGAGGAAAAAAAGCCTGAGCCTCCTCCGGAACAGGCGTCTGCCATTTCGGACAGAGACCATACAGCAGTGAAGGAACGCATCCCCAAAGCTCCGCCCGTACCGGAGCCATCCATGGCGGCCGCCCCACAGTCGGAGCCGCCCCTGGGCAAAATTGAGCCACAAAAGAAAATGGCATCTCTGGCTCCGCCTGTAGCGCCCGAACATTTCACAAAACCCAAGGAAGAGCCGAAGCCAAAAAAGAAGGAAGAGAAGACCGAAGAACTAAAAGAAGACAAAACCAAGGCAGCGCGGCATAAACCGACCGAGCAGCCAGAGCCCAGGCCGAAGAGAAGAGATCAACGTAACGGTCAGGTAGATTTGAGACCGACCCCCCAGGACATAGCCAAGGGGTTTTCCGCGGCTGGAGCTCCAGACTTTTTCCCTGACGGCGACGTAGAAGAAGCTGTGGTTGATATAAACACGCGAGAAGATCGATTCTTCTCTTATTTGATGCACCTCAAAAGAAAAATCCAAGGAGTGTGGATATATCCTTCGGTCGCTGCACGCTCCGGATTGGGTGGAAGTCTGACAGTGGAATTTTCAATCGCCAAGACAGGGGATCTTCTGGACGTGAGACTCCTGGATTCTTCGGGCCACGCCATACTGGATGAATCCGCAATGAAAGCAATAAAGAGCGCAGCCCCCTATCACGCCTTTCCTCCGAGGTTACGAGCACAACGGCTTAGAATCAGAGCCAATTTCGTGTACGTAACGAGCAGCTTTTACAGAAGCATCATGTAGCCGCAACGGTTGATTTCCGAGACTTCTTTTGAATTGAGCGAACTCGCATTCGCAAGAACCTGCTGTCAAGTCGTCAAGGTTGGCTGAGCCTTCCTACAAGAAGTCCCTCTCAGAACTTCTTGACCTGCATTATTCGTCGGATTCGCCGGCCGCCAGTTTTGAGTAATCCGCCGCCTTCATCAGTTCGTCCAATTCGTCTGGATCGGAAGGTTCCACAACAATCAACCAACCGTCTCCGTAGGGATCATCAGTAAGAGTCTCCGGCGATTCAGCCAGGGCAATATTCCTTTCGATGACCACCCCGGAAATTGGTGCTATTAAGTCCGTTACAGCCTTGCTGGTCTCAATGATGCCGAAAGGCTTATTCTTGGTGATTGTGTCGTCCAATTCCGGCAACTCAATATAGTCAACGTCGCCAAGTTCTTCTCTGGCGTAATCCGTCACTCCGACAAGCGCCTGGTCTCTCTCCGATTTGACCCATAAATGATATTCCGAATATAGACGATCGGCCGGAAAATCCATGATTCAGCCCTCCTTCAGCGATAGAGCAGGCGCTATATTGCATAAATGGAATTCGCATGTCAACGGTGTGAATGAGCCCAGCATCAAGGCCGTTATCGGCGGTTCGCAGCGTTGAAGTCTGCTTCCGGAGCTTTGTAGCGAGAAGGGAACCTTGAACACCGAAGTTCCCTCGGCTATTATGATAATTAGGACGTATCCGGAGTCGGGGACTGTGACGAAAAGGATTTCGGCAAACTTCTTAGAATGTATTTTTGTTTTTCGGAGGGTGATATGCGGGATCGTTGTTTAGGGATCCTATTGGCTCTGAGCCTGTTCGGCGCTGTTCCGCTTTGCCTGGCGGACGAGTTTTCAGGCAAACTCGAACGCGTTGACTGGGAGACAGTGACCATCCTGGGTTCCGACAACCAAAGACTTACGGTGCGAGTTGACCAGGATAATCGAAAGCAAGCCGCTCCGTTCTTGGGAAAATGGGTTAGCGTAGATTTTCAGCCCGACCAAGGCCAGCCGCGAGCGATACGCTTCAAGGCTTGCCGATAATCTTCTTGCATCGAAACCAACATAGCAAATTGTGACGGCAGGGCGGTGAATTTTCGATGCAGTCCTCGCCTTGGGGATTGCGTTTCAACGCCGTTTCTTTCGGTCGGAACAGGGGTTTTCTCGCAAAAAAAGCATTGGCACCGGAGACAGAGATTAGTCCCGGCGGCAATGCTTTTGTCAGGGCCAGAGAACGCTTGCGGCGGAGGCTGGAGGCGGCAAGGGCCGCGGAATCACATTGTAAGACCCCGCAGCCGTCACGGAATTGTCATCCTTATCGGAGACTGCTGTCCAGAGGCAGTATTTCGTAGCCGCTCCTGACTTCCTGGCGAGAGGCCAGTTCATACTTCTGCAATCTCTGCTGCATCTCTTTCACGCAGGAACCATCCGGGCAGTTCTTGGAGCCCAGTGCAATGGCCTTCTTCTGGTATTCGACAGCCTTGAGAGCATCTCCCTGACGGAAGCATGCTTCGGCCAGCGTCTCAAGGGCCACGCCGTCCTTTTCTTTACTGATTTCTACGGCTTTCTTGGCAAGTTCCATAGCCTTCGCTGTATCCTGGAGCTTCTCATCCGGGCAAGTAAGAAGGAACCAAGCCTTATCTTGCATTGAAAGAGCATCGTTGGGGCTGAGCTTCTCAACTGTTATGAAATCTAGAGAAGCATCTTTGCATTTTCCCTGCCGAGTGAGGACCCATGCCCTGAGTCTGTAGCCTTCCACGAAACGATCATTGGCCTTTACGGCGTCGTTAGCGTCTTTCAGGGCTTTGTCGTAGTCCTTCTGCTTGGAGAATATGTCCGCTCTTTGAGCATAGGCCCAAGCATATTTGGCGTCGAGTTTGATCGCTTCAGCAAAGTCTTTGAGAGCCTCGTCCGTTTTCTTCTGGATTTTCTTGATTACGCCCCTTTGTCCGTATGCTTCTGCTCCGGCTTTCTTTTCTACGGCCTGGTTGGCGTCATCAAGGGCCTTGTCGATGTTGCCAAGATGAAGATTAGCCTTTGCCCTTCCCAGATAGGCAGCTCCGTTATTGGCATTACCTCGGATCGACTTGTCAAAGTAGGACAAGGCTTCAGTGTATTGTTTGTTTTTCAGCGCGCCCATTCCCGAAAGGTAATTCGTGTCCTGACCACTCGACCCGAGCTGGTGCCACGGAAAGACAAAGATCGCCATGATGACACAAACCGCAACAATGGCGAACCCCAGAAAGCTGTAAACGGCTGAGCCTCTTTCGCTCCTGAGGTTGGGTATTTTCGACGAGTTAGATTTCATTTGATTCACCCCTTGAATTGGAAGTCTGGCTTGGTGTCTTAGGAATCTGATGAATTCCTGGATAGGAACATCCCCCGCGTTGATACACGGCATACGCTTTGACGAACCATTCTTATTAGCAGCCCCGCGAGGATATTTTTGTGCCTGATTGACACAAAACGTAAAAGAAAATCAATGACCCTTGAATTCACGCCTCCGACCGCTAAGAAATGACGTGTTGACTTGTCGGGTCGAACTTCTAATTATACTTTTTTTGTTGTAGAAATCAACGAATATTGTGGGCCGAACGGCTGTAGCTTGAAGGACAAAAAAATGAAAAATATCAATCCAATGGAAATAAAAGGAGTTCTCCTGGATTACGGAGGCGTCCTTGCAGAGGAGGGGTTCAGAGAAGGGCTCAAGGCCTTAGCAGTTGAGAACGGCCTATCACCTGATGATTTCTTTGAAACTGCGACCGACGCGGTGTATGAGTCAGGTTACGTGGTCGGGGCTTCGGAAGAGTTGGCTTACTGGGATCTACTACGAGATGAAACAGGTATAAGAGGAAGTGACGAACATTTTCGCAAGCAAATACTTGATCGCTTCGTTCTAAGGAGTTGGATGATACAGGTAGTTCGCAGCCTGAAAAAGATAGGGGCAAAGGTAGCCATTCTCAGCGACCAGACTCAATGGCTTGACGAACTGGACGCACGTGACGGATTCTTCAGAGAATTCGACGCTGTCTTCAATTCATTTCATCTGGGCAGGGGCAAGAGAGACCCGAAAATTTTCTCTGAAGTTGCGGCCGAACTCGGGATAGAACCAGCTCAGTTGGTCTTTGTGGATGACAACAGAGGGCACGTTGAAAGAGCACGTTCTCAGGGGCTGAACGCCATTCTGTTCACTGACAGAGAATCCTTCCTGGCTCAATTGAGGGAGCTGGGCCTGCTTCCATAAGACGCGTAAAGGTACAAAGACATTTTAGCCGGTTCTGCACGAAGATGTCAGGAAATTACAAAACCGGCTTTGCGAACCATGTTTATGTCTTCTTCAACACAGCGGCCTCCTGTGGTCAGATAGCCACCTATTATCATGCCGTTGGCCCCGGATCGCAGAGCCATTGCCTGGAAGTCGCCGAGATTCCTTTCTCTCCCTCCTGCAATTTTGATGGTCGCCTTGGGCAAGATAAGTCGGAAGATCGCCACAGTCTTCAGGATTTCAAGTGGTTCCGGTTGGGCTGTGTTGTACAGGGGAGTCCCCGGCCTCGGATTGAGAATATTGATCGGAACGCAATCGACACCCAGTTCGGCCAACGTGAAGGCCAAATCGAGCCTTTGAAGCGGCGTCTCTCCCATTCCCATGATTCCGCCGCTGCAGGCCGAAAAACCCTTATTCATGACTGTGCGAACGGTATCGACCCTCTGGTCGAAACGATGGGTAGTACATATTTTCGAATAATAGTCTTTTGAGGTCTCCAGATTGTGATTGTACCTGGTGACTCCTGCGGAAGCCAATCGCTCTGCTCGCTCGTCATCCATGAAGCCCAGAGACGCGTCCAACTCGATATCCACTTCAGCATGAACTTTTTCCAGCGACTTGACCAGGTCCTCGAATTCGCGTGCGGACAGCGCTCCACCGCTGGTCACAGTGCAGAATCTAGCAGCGCCCGATTCCTTGGCGGCCCTCGCAGCTGCAAGTATTTCCTCGCCAGGCTTCAAGGCGTAGACATCGCAGTCTGTTCCGTGGTGGGCGGATTGAGCGCAGAAAGCGCAGTCTTCGCCGCATCTCCCGGACCTAGCGTTAATAAGAGAGCAGGAATCGAACTTGGTTCCTTTGAACCTGATCCGAATTCTGTCTGCAGCGGCTAGAAGGCGTTGCAGGAATTCATCGGGCGTGCTCAGCAAAGCCTCTGCCTCATCACGCAGGATAGCTCCTCCTCCGAGGATTCTTTCTTCGACCGAATCGATCAGTTTTGCATAGTGGACTTTTTCTGGATTCATAGAGACCTCCGTGACCCTTACTTATACCCCGAAGGGCCGACTAAATCCAGAGTCTGATCTGCAGAAACCATGCTGCCTTTCTTGCATCTATATTGGTCGTATGGGCTACGCGCCCAGAGCGTATCTTGACTACAGGGCAGGTGGGCGAACAGACTTGATTCCAGGCCGTAAACTCCCGTCCAAAGGGAAGACAGTTGAGGCTGCTCAAAGAGGGGAATATGGACATCGAAAGAAGTGCAATTCTTGAGCAAGGCAGTGCCGACGCTGCGGAAGCCTCAGACGCTCAGCCGTTCTTGACGCCGGCGGTAGACGTGTACGAGACGGAAGATCGCATAGTGATGTTGATCGATTTGCCGGGGGTAGTCCCATCGGACGTGGATATAGACTTGCAGCATGGGGTGTTAACCATCCTGGCCAAAGCGAAGAAACGCCAAGCGGAGGGCAGGTGCCTTTTATTGGAATACAGCCCGGGTAACTATTTCAGGAGCTTTCATGTTACCGACGGCATAGATGGTAAGAATACCAATGCTTCGCTTTCCGACGGAGTGCTGACAATAGTATTTCCGAAGTCCGTGAGACGGTCCGGTTGCGCCGTTCCGATAATTAATGACTAAGGTCTCTGAAATGTTCCACAATTAGTGAAGAGACGAGCGGGTTTTTTATCGATCGGTTGACAATGGGTCTCCCAGTGATTATCTCATATAAAGCAGAGGGAGTAGTTTGCCTCGAATGGAGAACGCATGAATTATCCGGTATTAGCCAATCAATTGGATCAGTTCCTTGCTCAAGTCAGGGCAATTAAACCGCTCACGCCCGAGCAAGAGCACGAACTCGCTGTTGACTTCAAAGAGACCGGTTCCGTAGAAGCGGCGCACCAATTGGTGGTTTCTCATCTTCCTTTCGTAGTGAAGACGGCTTTTCAGTATCGTCATTACAGGATTCCCGTGTTGGACCTGATTCAGGAAGGCTCCATTGGCCTGATGAAGGCTGTCAAACGATTTGATCCGTACAAAGGGTATCGTTTGGTGTCTTTCGCCGTGTGGTGGATCAAGGCGTACATCAAGAATTACATTCTCAAGACATGGAGTCTTGTCAAATTGGGAACCACGCAGGCCCAGCGCAAGCTGTTCTTCAGGATCGGCGATATCGGAGAGCACATGGATGCCGACTCCAAGAGCGCCAGAATTGACGACCTAGCATCGGAACTGAGCGTGAAGTCCGATGACGTCATTGAAATGGAAGCGCGGGTAAAGTCCAGAGAATGGTCTTTGAACGAACCGATGGGGAGTGAAAAAGAAACTTCCCCGATGGACATCCTGGAGGATCACGCTCCCGATCAGGAAATGATTCTTATCGAGAGAGAAAGTGAAGAAGAGCTTTCGAGCGCGACCAAGCAAGCACTTCAGAAGCTGGACCCCCGAGAGCGTTTCATAGTGACGAAAAGATTCATGGACGATTCGCCTTGGACTCTTCAAAAACTAGGCGATTATTTCGGGACTAGTCGTGAGCGCGTACGCCAATTGGAAAAAAGGGCCCTGACAAAATTGAGAAACGAATTCTCACCCGAATTGGTGGAAAGGGCTTCCGAGGTCTAGACGTCGAGGTGCGGCAGCAGGAAGAAAGCCCCGAAAAAACCTGCGCCAAAACAGAATAAGGACACCAGAAGCGCAAGGATCAAGAAAGAACTCTTATACAGGAAGGCGTCCAGAGCCGAGCATACCCATACGCCCACTGCAATCAGCAAAGAAGGGGTCTGGACGTCATATTCCATCGTGTGCGTGACGAATAGAGGAACAAAATACAGGATCACGTTCAGCAGAAACAGCAACCCCGCGAAGATACGGCCCCTCACCATCTGCCCCAGGCCCGGAACAATCAACGACAGCACAGCGGAAAAAACTCTGGATTTTCCTTTCTTCTCAGCTCCGCGGTCCTTGTCGTCTTTCATTTGCTATCCTCCGGCGCCTATAGCTGTGCTCCACTCATATGAAGCGATTTTCGAGAATAATGTCCGATTAAGATGAGAAATGCTTTCCGGAAAAAACAGCTCTGTTCGCGTCTTGCATAATCACCTGCTCTGTTAGAGCGGCTTTCCCATAAAAGCAACTTGATGCCGACCGTCAAGATGCCGGTCCGAGAGTCGCATTTTCGCATTTCGGTTTAGCAGACACCATCACGCCCGTTCGCAGGAATGACGGGATGTCGTATCCGCAACTCGGGCGACAATTTTGGCAATGGGTATAAATCAACCGGCTTCCCAAGTCAATCAAAGCGTCCTAATTATGGATTCAGGCTCGTGTGGCAAATTGTCATCGCTTGGACCTGAGAGACGAAGCAATTTTTTTTCGTGGCTAACCTAATGAGATTGCTTCGCTGTGTTCGCAATGGCAACTCAGGGCGAATCGCCTTCCCACCCATGATTGAACGATTACCGACGCCGAAGCGTCATCTGTTAAAAGCCGGTTTTCGTTTTTCCAGGAATGCGGATATTCCCTCCCGCCCGTCAGGATGCGCGGCGCATGCTCTCAGGGCTGCCCGTTCCAACTCCAGTTGAGTTTCCAGAGAGTTGCCGAACGAGTCGGTGAGCAGTTTTTTTGACCAAGCGAATGAGCAAAGAGGCCGTCGACTCAATTCCTCGGCTAATTTGAGAGCTTCTTCGATTACGTGACCGTCGTCAGCCACTTTGGTGACCAGTCCCCATTTCAGTGCTTGTTCCGCGGTGATAGGTTCGTCGAATGCCGCTATTTCGAGCGCCTTTGCCAGTCCGACGAGCCGCGGCAGCATGAAGGTGCCGCCCCCGTCTATGGAAAGTCCATTACTGGTGTACGCCTGGCGCATAATCGCGGACCGCGCCATTATTCTGAAATCGCAAGCCAAAGCGAGAGAGAATCCTCCTCCGGCCGCTATTCCGTTTATAGCAGCAATGACGGGTTTCCCCATACGGCGAATTTCGAGTATGCATTGGTGGTACCGAGCCGCGAGGTTGTGGAAAGCCGCAGGAGGGTCTTGCGGCCAGCTTGCCACCCATCTCAAGTCCCCCCCAGCGCAGAAAGGTTTTCCTATTCCGGATATTACAATCCCCCGCACGGTATCATCCGCCGCGAGGTTGATGAGGTGTTCCATGAGTATAGTTATGGCGTCCAGATCGAAGGCGTTGAATGCCTTAGGACGATCGAACATTACTGTGGCGATATCGCCGCAAACAGTTGCCTTGATTGAGTCGGACATTGTGTAACCTCCGGGTCGTGAGTCCTCACAAAAGCCGGGCCAAACGCCAAAGTCGTGACGTCGTGCGGCCCCATTTTACAACATGGCATCCCTTTGCAGAAGACCACGAGAAAGCAAAAAAGACCAGAGGGGCGAGAAATCCGATGCAAAAATAGATGACTCCGAATTGCTCCAAACGGGGGCCGTGCAAGTGCTCGAAGGCTGGAAGAAACTATTGCGCTATGCAAAAGTCGTCTTTTGAGATTCACCGTGCTACCCTCTTGCGCGGTACGAGCGAGGGTGATATTGTTGAAAACCTAACAATAAAAATGAAAATATAACAATTAACTAAGTAGCACCGAAGACCTTAGCTGATTTTTTTCAAT
>JACRDE010000183.1 GCA_016212935.1 Desulfomonile tiedjei
ACCAACCTGCATTCGATGAAGTAATACCGCTTCGCTCCGCTCGCAATGACATCGTTGGGAGCGATCTTCTCCCCCGCGTAAGTGAAGGGTTACCCTCTCCAGGAACTTTTGATATTGCATTTCTGTCGCCCGTCCGCTAATTTCTCGGCCGATATATGATCGATCCGGTTCAGGAAAGCACAGAGTGTAGGAGACGGTATGAAGAACTCCCCCGCCGCCTTTCCGCGGGGACAGGCAGTCTCAGTCCGGCTTGCGGCTAGTCTGGTGACTAGGCCTGTACTCAGGCGCGCCCTCGGATGGATCGTCCTGGGAGCAGGATTAGCCGTTTTTATTGCAGTTCAGACCGCTTTTATTGCAGGCCCGGTATGGAATAGGCCTATGCTGCCCGAAGTTGATGACTCGTACGCTTATCTCGTGAAAACCGCGGAAATGGATGAATGCTTCTTCCAAGATTGCCCTGCCTTGCAAGACTTGAGCAAACAGCTGGAAATTAAGTCATCGGATAGAGACGTAGAGTGGCAAAAGTATCTTTTGGAAGGTCGCATTTTTGTGATTTATCATCCCCTTTTTTCGGCTTTGCTTCTGGGAGTGAAACACTTCGTTCCCGATCTCGCGACTGCTTACAAAATCGTGTGGACCGCAGGACCAACCCTTTTCGGGTTGGGATTCGCGTATTGGCTTTTGACTTTGTGGGGGCCGGGGCCTACTGGAATAGCGTTGATCCTTCTGGCAGCCAAGGTGTTTCCAGGAAACGGGATTCACTATGTAGTTCCGTCGAACATCGCAATGAGTGTAGCTCTTTTCGTATGGGCTAGAATTATTTCGAGAAAAGGCGACGCCCCCTGGAGCCTCATGATCGGCACTGTTCTAATGGTCGGAATGCATCCGTTGGGGCGGATCTTTTCAGCTATGGCCATCGCTATGGCTTTGTGGTTTTCCGGCCGTCCCAGTCTTACCCGCGGCGTGCTGCCGCTATTGCTTTCAGGGGCTGTGGTGGTTTTGGCGTTTGCAGCTCCGGCTTTCATTGCGCGGCCCGTTTTGTCTGTCCCGCCGGAGCCCTTCGGAGATGGCGGTACTTTTATATCAGAATTCTTCAAGTCGGTACTGACGGTGTTGATTGAAGTCGTTCGATTCGAGACTCCGATGTTCGGTTCGCTTACTCTATTTGTGGGTGCAGCTGTATTCGGCTACTTGGCTGTTGAGCCGGCTGCGAGAACGACCCTCAGGAGAACACTACTGGTTTTCGCTTTCTTCCTAATGGCGAGTTTGGTTTACGTTTTGCCGGCGCATCCCGCTGATGTCTTCTTCAGACTGTCTATACCGTTTGTGATTGTCCTTGTAGGGGCCGTGGGAATGGCGATCTGGCATACCATGGGGCAGACCGTCGATCTTTTGGCGAGAACGGGAACAACTGAAGGCTCGTGCCTCCGATTAAGTTCCGGATGGCCCGCGGTGCTCTTTGCTATGCTTGCGGCATTCGGAATCCAAATGATCTCTTATGGAACTGAAGGCCTGGAGGCCACGGCAGAATATATGAAAAACCGCCAGCCGTTGTTTCTGGAACCGGAACAGCCAGATATCCTGACTTCCAAGGCAATGCCGGGCAATCGCGTCATGTACGACAATGTGGATGTAATAATGCCGTTTTACTTCGTGCACGGGGCGATGAAGTTCGGGGCGATATATTATCCCGCGCTGAAAGGAACCCCGGAGGAGCAAGAATGGATGGACAGGTCGGACCTGCGATTTGCAGTCACCTATAGTCCTCTTGTTTCCTTGCCCGGCTTTCAAAGCGATCGACAGGATCAATGGTGGATAAGCAGCCCGGAGTTCAGGTATTCGCCTTTGAGCAGGCCCAGGAAGACCCATCAGATCAGCAAAGAAGGCCGCATCCTTACATCTGCCATCGTGTACATGGAGATTCGAGTCAACGAAACCTCCCCAAGAGGACCGCTCAGGTTGTTGGTTCACAATCCCGGCGACCGCGCATGGGTTCAGGGAGTAGTTCTCGGTCCTGACAAAAGACCCGTCGCTGGCATGGATAGAAGAGTGGATATACCCGCCCACTGGTCCGGCTGGATAGATCTGGGCCTGAAATTGTTTTCTGAAGTCGAATCCTTAAGACTCGATTTCCCGAACACGTCGAGATTTTCCATCGGCGGCCTGTCATTTGGAGAGGGTGCGCTTCACTGGCCGTGGGCAAACAAGGCCAAACTCACGTTTATGCCCAGAGGTCCTGACGTCACGCCTATCGAGGTAAAGTTTGACCCTGCCGATATCCTGCCTCCGCAGTTGGAGCGAAAGAACGTCACGGTGTTGGACGACAGAGGGTGTTCAGTGCTTTTTGAAATAGCGGAGTCGAAATGAGAGGCGCGCTAATCCGGGCGAATTTCCCTGCGTATTGAGTATGTGGGACGCTCCATCATGCGGAAGTGCATTCGAGCGAGGTATTCTCCCAGAATGCCCAGGCAAAACAGCTGAACCCCCGAGAAAACAGCGATAACCGATGCAAGAAAAGGAAAACCCGGCACGCTACTGCCGTGAATCAGATACCTGCCGACAACGTAAACCAGCACTCCGAATCCAAAAAGCGTAAAGCCGAACCCCATTAGGCTTGCCAGTCTCAGCGGCAGCGTGCTGAAACCGGTGATCATATTCAGAGCATGTATAGCCAATTTCTTGAATGTGTAATTAGAGACTCCTGACGAACGAGCATCCAAGTGCACGGCAATCGATGCGAAATCCGAGGTTCCCCACGTAAGCAACACGTCTATGGAAACGTGTGGGCTCCTGCATTCTGAAAATGCCTCTCTGAGCACTGTTCTAAATGCCCTGAACGCACTGGCCTTGTATGCGATATCCGCCCCAAGCGCCGCACGTATGGCAACTCTGGTAATGTCTGCGGCCAGGGTACGCCAAAACCCGTGTCTGCGAACCTGTGGAGTACCATAAACCACGTCGTGGCCTTCATTCAATTTCGCAATAAGTCTGGGGATTTCCTCGGGCGGATTTTGAAGGTCATCATCCATGGTTATGCACACGTCGTATTTCGCAGCCCTTATTCCACACAACAACGCATTGTGTTGACCGTAATTTTTCATGAGGCTGATACCGTGAATCCGGTCCTCCGCTGACGCCAATTCAGTAATTACTTGCCAGCTTCGGTCGCTGCTGCCGTCATTCACGAAAACTAGCTCGAATTGCCCTGCCTGCGATTCCAAGATAGGTTTCAACCGCATCACGAGAGCAGGTAGAGTCGACGCACTGTTATATACGGGGATTATAACGGAAATACCGTTTTGTGGTTCGTTCATGCCATGTACCTTGCAGGAGTGTTCATCCGCGCTCCGATCTTCTCAGATTTCTGTGGTTGCAAGGTAGCCCGTATTAGCCTCTGCCGTGCACCGCGGTCAGATGGATAGTATAATAACTCTGGGTCAAGAAAAAGCCTTCCGTGACCCATACACGCTGGACAGCGGTGTTTTCTACTTGGGTGGACACTATGGTCAACGGAGCCTTCTCACGCATGAAAAGGTCAACGGTAGCTCTGATCAGGTCCCGGTAAATGCCCATTGCCCTAAATTCAGGCATTACCCCGTAGAGCACGCCCTCGCTTTCCATTTCATCGCTTCTGATGGTAGAATATGCACAAGGCTCATCATGCAGGTAGCCGATAAGGCATCGTTTTCCTGGTTCGTTGACGTGTCGTCTGGTCCACTCTTTATAGCCTTCGACCAGGTTGAAGTCTCCCAACAGCCGATTGTTATGGTAGTGGTTTCTATAGCCTGCAAAAATCTTTTCAGTCATTGAATCCAGCAGACGGAAGTCCGATTCGGCGGCAGTTCGAAAGACAATGTTGTTCTTCAGCGGGCCAGGCGGACCAATTTTCAGATTGTCTCGCGAATAAATGACAAGACAGTCGCCAAATACGACTTTCATGCATATTCCGCCCAGCAAGGAAATCAAGTCTGAACGAGTCGTGGGAATGCGAACAATTGCCAAATCTGCTTTATCCTGGCTGATTTTCTCCAGCATGCGAGCAGAATCTCCACCTGTAAGTATGTAGCGCATCACGCGGCAACTGAACCGAGCGGATTCCTGAGGAGATTCGTAGGCGACGAACCCTTCCGGGGTCTCTGTTTTTTCCATCATCATTATGAAAATCACCCGACTGAAGAGTAGAAATCCCATACGAGCTCAACCACACGGTCGACCTCTTTGTCAGTCATCTCGAAGTAAAGTGGCAATCTCAGAAGCCTGTCACTCATATCGTCCGTGACGTCCATTCTGCCGGCCACCCTGCCGTATTTTCTCCCGGCAGGAGAGGAGTGCAGCGGCACGTAGTGAAATATGGCGGAGACATCTTGCTCTTTCAGATAGCGGATCAATCCCGTACGTTCCTCCAAGGACCGGGTGATTATGTAAAACATATGACCGTTGGAGGAGCGCCGGGACGCAATGATTGGCAGAATTAGGAGTTCTTTTTCTGCCAACGGCTCGAGCTGCCTGTAATAGCGGTCAAATATCGCTCGTCGAGTCTTTACGATCTGCTCGGCGTGTTCCAGCTGTGCGTACAGGAACGCGCCTATGAGTTCGCTCGGCAGAAAAGACGAGCCCAGGTCCACCCAACTGTACTTATCTACTTCTCCCCTGAAAAACCTGCATCGGTTAGTGCCTTTTTCCCTGATTATTTCAGCCCGTTCCACGTAGGCGGGGTCGTTAATCAGTAGGGCCCCGCCCTCTCCGCTTATGACGTTTTTCGTCTCGTGGAAACTTAGGCATCCGAAACTGCCCATTGTGCCAAGATATGCCCCATTATAAGTGCTCAGCAAGGCCTGAGCAGCGTCCTCGATGACAATCATCCCCCTCGAGGCAGCGATGCTCATTATCTCATCCATTTCGCATGCGGTCCCGGCGTAGTGAACCGGCACAACTGCCTTTGTACGAGGTGTGAGCGCCTGTTCAAGGAGTTTTTCATCAATCGTGAGATTGTCATGTCTAATGTCTACAAATACCGGAGTCGCACCGCGAAGCACAAAAGCATTCGCTGTCGAAACAAAAGTAAACGAAGGCAAGACCACTTCGTCACCGGGGCCGAGATCGCATAGGATCGCAGCCATTTCCAGCGCGGCCGTGCAGGAATGAGTGAGCAGAGCTTTAGAAGTGCCGAGTGTCTCTTCCAGCCATTTATGGCATAATTTTGTGAACCGACCGTCTCCCGAGATATGCGAGTCCACCATGACCGCTTGAGCTATATAATAGAGTTCTTTGCCGACGCAAAACGGCCTGTTGAAGGGGATGCTTTTGCGGTTACCATTCTGATCCATGCGTGAGCTCCGTGGGGTGACGTCGTGGCATCCTATCAAATGAGTGTTGCCAGGGCAATGTCTGGGGTTTTGCTAAGAGGGTGTCTTTTGACTATTCTGAGACAAGCTGGTAATTTTGGTTTGAACGGCAATGATGCTTTTTGCGTTCATTGAATAACCCCCACTCAGAAATGCCGGATTGGTTTATATGTTACTCGTCGATCTTCTCGAGACATCATTCAGGCAAGTATACAGGAATAGAAGACGCTACAAGGGAGCTGTTCTTGGAACCGCACTGGGTATCGCCGGCCTGATAACCGTCATGGCTGTCGGTGACTCGGTAGAGGGCTCCATAGGGAAAAACCTCGAGGTTCTCGGCAGCGCCACCATAATTAAGGCCCAGTGGGATTACAGGTCCCAGATGTGGCACGTAGGGCAATACTATCCCAGAGACATCAACGACCTTAGGCGTCTACCGGGTGTCCTTCAGGTGGCGCCAACCACATGGAAAATGGGCCAGGAAATCGCTTACCAAAAAACCACTTTTAAGGTGCGCGTAGGGGCCGTTGAAGCGAACTTTTTCGATACCATATATCTGCCCGTAGCCCGTGGCAGGAAGATGTCGATAAAAGATGTGCAAGACCGGCGGTCGGTCTGCATAATAGGGGATCATGTAAAAAAAGAGCTTTTCGGGGATGAAGACCCACTTGGCAAGGCAGTTACGCTCCACGGGCTCTCACTTGAGGTGATAGGAATCCTCGGAGGAGCTGAAGATCCGGATTACGTTGAAACTGTCTTATTGCCTCTCTCTACTGCTGGCTCCAGGCTCAAAGGGATGAAAGAAATCACGGACATTTACATAAGGGCCGTGGATTGGGATACTGCTCCGGTTTTGCACAATATGGTTTCGGATTTATTGAAGGCCAACCAGCCCGGATACGCTGAAAACATGCAGGTCACCTACTATGCCGACAGAATTGCAGCGATAAAGACAGTGGTTTTGATTTTCAAGCTATTCCTTTATGGGGCAATCCTAGTCACTTTGATCCTCGGCGGGCTGGGAATTACAAACGTAATGCTTGCCATAGTGCACGAGAGGACCAGGGAGATTGGTCTCAGAGAGGCTTTGGGAGCCACGGAAAGGATGATAATGTCCCAATTTCTTGCCGAATCACTGTCTGTGAGCCTCATTGGAGCGATCATTGGGATACTTGTCGGTTTTTTGGTTGTACAAAAGCTCCAG
>JACRDE010000187.1 GCA_016212935.1 Desulfomonile tiedjei
CCTCATATCGGTCCGGACGAACTTCTGGTCAAGGTGCATTCAAGCGGAATCTGCGGCAGCGATGTTCTTGAATGGTATAGACTGCCCAAGGCTCCACTGGTGCTTGGCCACGAGATAGCCGGAGAGATCTCCCAAGTGGGAGATGCGGTATCTCAATGGAAAATGGGCGATAGGGTTTTCGTGTCCCACCATGTTCCTTGCAACATGTGCCATTATTGTGTCTCGGGCCATCATTCGGTGTGCGACACTCTGGCATCGACGAATTTCGATCCGGGCGGATTCGCAGAGTACATTCGGGTTCCTGCGATCAATGTTCGGAACGGCGTGTACAAGCTCCCGGATTCGATGACATACGACGAAGCGGTTTTTATCGAGCCTCTGGCGTGCGTCATCAGAGGGCAGGAGCACGCCGGCTGGATGCCCGGCAGACGGGTGCTGGTTATAGGAAGCGGCATCGCGGGGATCATGCATATACAATTGGCTCGGGTCGCGGGTGCGAGCCGGGTGATCGCAGTGGACGTTAACGAGTCCAGACTCCAGGCGGCCCTGAAGTTCGGTGCAGACGCAGCGCTGCCTGCCGGCGACGATCTGATTGATCGGGTCAAGCAGAGTAATGACGGCCGACTTGCGGACCTGGTGATAACCTGCACGGGTGCGGTGTCAGCTCTCCAGCAGGCTTTCAGCGCTGTAGACCGCGGCGGGACCATACTGTTTTTCGCGCCTTCCGATCCGGGGGCAAAAGTAGACATGCCGTTTAACGCACTGTGGCGTCACGAAGTAACAATGACCTCTTCCTACGCCGGAAGCCCTCGCGACATGATGGCAGCCATCGAGTTGATCTCTTCAGGCAGGATCAAAGTCAACGAAATGATAACCCACAAGCTGCCCCTTGCTAAGACAGCGGAAGGATTCGGACTGGTGGTTGGAGCGGGGGAGTCTATGAAGGTTATTATCGAACCCCAAGAATAAGACGCCGAATTCTTCAGGCAGAAAACCATCGCATACACCATGAATTCAACACCCAAGGAAGAGATCCAAGCGCGTATCGTAGGACTTCAAGTGCTGCTCGCCGAGAACAACCTCGATGCAGCGCTGATAGTCCAGAGAGCCGATTTGTTCTATTATTCCGGGACGGGGCAGGATGCTCATCTCTTTGTGCCGGTTGAGGGATTGCCTCTCTTGCTCGTGAGAAAAAGCTTCGAGAGGGCGTTGGAGGACTCGCCTATTTCGGACATTCGCGAGGTCAAGACCCTCGGACAATTGAAGCAGGCCGTTGATTCCGCTCACACTGGCAAGAACAATGCCCTGGGCATGGAACTTGATGTCCTGCCCGTTAACAATTTCAGGCTTTACGAGGATCTTTTCCCCGGAACCGAAATAAAGGATGTGTCACCGCTGATCAAATGGCAGCGCATGGTGAAATCTGCATACGAGATCGAAAAAATAAGGCGGGCAGCCCTTCTGAACGACGAGCTATTCAGCAACGTGAGGTGTCTTTTGAGGGAAGACATGTCCGAGATGGAATTTGCTGGGCTTCTGGAGGCCTTCTACCGCAAGAAGGGCCACCAGGGGCACGTAAGGGTGAGAAGCTTCAACCAGGAGGTCTTCTACGGGCACGTCATGTCAGGTGCCAATCTCGCAGTGCCCAGTTGCTCCGTCGGTCCCACCGGCGGACCTGGACCCAACGCTTCAATGCCGCAGGGTGCAGGCTTGAAGGCAATTCGCAAACACGAGCCGATTTCCATTGATTACGTTGGAATTGTCGACGGGTACATGGTTGATCAGGCTAGGACATTCTTTCTAGGAGACCCCCCGGAAAAGTTTCTCCGTGCACATGAAGTCGCACTTTCCATTCAGAACACTCTGGCGCGGCAAGGGGCGCCCGGAGGGGCTGCGGAGGACCTTTACAACATCGCTGTGGAAATGGCCGAGCAGGCCGACTTGTCTGACGGCTTTCAAGGATATCCACAGCCTGTGCCTTTCATAGGGCACGGTTTTGGCCTGGAGTTGGACGAATTTCCAATCATCGGGAGAAAATCACCCCACGTGCTCCAGCCAGGAATGGTCGTGGCCTTTGAGCCCAAGTTCATTATGCCCGGGGAAGGGCTCGCTGGGATCGAGAATTCGTTCGTAATGACCATGGAAGGATTCAGCAAACTCACCCATTTTGACGATGCCATCCAGGTGCTTTCCTAGTCCAGCTGTACTGGCTCACTACGAACTTGCTTTCCAATCATTAGTGCCAATTCGCTTTCAAGCAGGTAACAGTGCTTGCGCTAGCACGGGGGGACAGGCATCCGGCGTCCGTCGGGACTGGAAGGGCTGGAATCAGTCGCGATTCTCGAGAATTACTACAGTGCGTAAAGCAGGTAACCCCCTATTCTCTCTCGTTTGAATAAGAGCAGGTATCAAACGAATTCGCAATCAAAGAAGCAAAATCGGAGAAACCCTTTCTTGTAAGAAGTGTTTCCCCAGGTCTTACTGCTTTGAAAGCGTATTGATATCAGGGGACACTGGTCCCTTTGGTCTTGCAGAAGTCGACAAACTGTTTCAAGTGCTCCGGCGCTCTGTCTTTGTCCCAGTAGAAATAGAGTTGCATGATGAGAGGATAAGTTCGATCTTTCACTGTTTCGAGAGTGGGAAGGACAGCGGGAGAGTTTTCGTCCCGCTTCAACGCCAGTAGTTTGACTCGTCCCGCTTGAACGGCCTTCATTGCGTCATACAAGCCTGCGTATCCGAGCGCTGGTGGTTTCTTCAGCGAGATCTCTTTCAGAATATCGTGGAAAAAGTTTCTGACGTTTGCATCGGAGGAAAGGTAATCCTCAGGAAACAAGGTATTGCGCAGAAATGAACTAGTCCCTGACTCCGGTGCACTTGTGATAAGGAAGATCGATTCGCGCGGACCGTTCACTTGGTTCCAGCTGGCAATCTCTCCGGTAAGTATGCCTTTGAGTTGAGCCAGGGTCAGCTCCTTCACCGGGTTCGCCGGATGCGTCACTATTACTACGGCGGTCTGGGCCACTGCCATTTCAGCAGGCTTTGCATCACTCACAGCCGCGAGCTGAAGCTCTTTTTCGATCAAGCGACGCGACGCCATGGCCAGATCGGCAGTCCTTTCGAAGACGGCTTCGATTCCTGCCGCCGTGCCTCCTCCTGTCACGTGGACTCTAATGCCAGGATTCTTGTTATTGAATTCCGTACCCCACGCATCGCACATGCCAGCCATAACATTCGACCCTTTGACCCTTATGAGCTTCGAAGCTTGCCCGTGCACCAGTGTCATGCTTAGGAATGGGATGAGCAAAACGCAGACAGCGATCAATCCACGTAATGAAGTTCGCATCATGACAGTTGCTCCTTGTCCGTCAGAGCGACGGCTTTTACAGGTTGCGGTAACGCGAGGGCGCACCTTCCTTTCAAGGAACTGTGGAAGAAGATGATCAGCCTTTCACACGGGCAGAGGCAGAAGAGGTAGCCCCTCAATCGCCCATCAGTAAGGGTCGATTTACTTAAGGGATATAGTTACATTATAAGAAAACTCAAGAAACTTTTCAACTTTTTTGTTTTTTGTGAACAAAATGCCTCGGGTAGGCATTCACGGGTCCCGGATCGGGCATTCTTGTGAGGCAAGCTGCTCTAGGCAGTCTGCAGAAGAATTCCACGATAGCCGGCTGGAAAGCCTCCTTCGGGACTTACTCGAATCCGCAGGAGGATGCTCGTCCGTCCTCTAAGCTAATGGAGACGCAAGGCTGCGTTTTTGATACCGCTGGGCGGGACGCGGTGATATACTTGGATCCAGCCGTTAACCATGCAGGAGACCCTTATGTCCGAGCAAGACCCTTTGGCCCAGAGAATCCTCGAGGATGTCCGAGAGAGACTGAATGAATCAGAGCTGGCGAAAAAGCACAACCTTACGGCACAGGAACTCCAGTCGATACTTGCGGATCTGGACGAAGCAGGCCTGATTGTGAAACTTGAAGGGTATTATCAAGTGCCTTTTATGCGGAGCATTAACGCGGAGGACATTATACGCGACGTTCGCTCAGGTGTGGACGATTGGGATTTGAATGCCAAATACGGTTTGACGATGCAGGCGCTCGCCAATACCATCAGGTTGCTAATGGACGGAAATCGCTTGAGTCGCTCCGACCTCGCCGGCAGAGAAAACCTGTTTGAGGAAGTAATGGATCCAAACGCTGTGCGGGGACACCAGCGATACTACCTCGACTTTGAATTGCCAATCATCGAAAAGGGCAACGGTATCCGGGGCAAAGTTCACGACCTGACAGAAAAAGGGCTAGGAATAATTGGTATTTCTGCGCGTGTCGACGAAATCAAGGACTTCTCGATCAACCACGAAAAATTTGCCTTGATCAATCCTTTTTCCTTCCAGGCCCGCTGCCGTTGGATGAATTACGACCGATCAAGCGGGGAATGCATTGCCGGATTTGAAATTGTTGACATCTCACCTGATGACTTCCTGGAGCTTCAGAAGCTGGTTCGTATGGTGACAATTCACGTGTCTCCGTCAAAGGACATGAAATTCGAGTACCCAAGGGAATAATCATTCTACCAAGCCTATCGGTTGATCGAGCTCGGTTTCCGCAGATACCAAGTGTTGCATGATGCAAATTTGGGGAAAAATCATCCTCATGTACGAGAAAGCTTCTCGATAAATGTATGGCGAACAAGCTCGCCGGAATCAGGACTCTTTAGAGTTGACCGATTCGACGATTAGGAATTACTATTGCCGGGCTACGGGCCCAAGTCTTCAGGTACACAATTTCGAGGCTTCAACCGAATGAGATACATATTTGCCAATCACGATCGTTCATTCCAAATCACGAGGATTCGCGAGGGAATCTCGGAATTTCGAGAAGCCGGCAAAGCGGATCCTGCACATTTTCGGATGCACCCTGTATACGACGAAATGCTCTGCCAGCTGGCAGACCATTTCCTGGGCTATTGGAAGGACAGCACTGCACTGGTCGGTCTTGGGGGCTACGGCCGCACTGAAATGAGCCCATACTCGGATATAGATATACTGTTTCTGAGGCCTGAGGACGCTCCTGAGGGCATTTACAGGGGCATCAGAAATCTGCTGTATCTGCTGTGGGACGCGAGGGCGGAGCTCGGGCATTCGGTTCGCACCGTAGAGGAATGCAAACAGGAGGCAGACAAAGACCTCGCTGTGCTCACGTCCCTCATGGACACGAGATTGGTCTGGGGAGACCCAAACATCTATCGAGGCCTGCTAAGGGAGAGAGGTAGGCTCATCCGTGAAACTGACCCGTTGGAACTCTATCTAAAAATCGAAGGCGAAATCCGAAAGTCCTATGAGAGGTTCGGTCACACGATTTACCTCCTGGAGCCTCATTTGAAGGAGGGCCCAGGTTCTTTGCGTTACATACAGTTGATCACATGGCTCGTCAGGCTCATTTTCGGATGCTCCAGCCTTGACGAGCTGCCGGTCGCTGGAATATGCGGTGAAAAAGCGGTAAGAGAGGCCAAGGAAGGACTTGAATTCCTCGCGGAGACCAGGGCCAGGCTGCATTTTCTGGTTGAGAGAAGGGATGACAGACTTAAGTTCGACGCCCAATCGACGCTGGCCTTTCAGATGGGCTTTGAAGATACGCCCGAGCGTCGGGGGGTCGAAGGTTTCATGCGGGATTACTATCGTCACGCCTCCACAATAGACTTCTTCGGTCGCCGCGTGCTCGCCAGGGCCAGACTGTTTCTCCGCCCCAAAATCGCCACCGAACTCAAAAGGCTCAAACTTGACGAATCTTTCTACGTCGGAGCAGGTGGCATCAATCACTATCACCCGGAAACATTTGGTGACGACCCTAAGGAGATAATCGAAGCATTCCGGAAAATAGCGGAAACCGGCTGCGATCTGGACATACGCCTCGTGGACCTGATTCGAACACACCTGTCGGCCGTAGATGAGAATCTCAGGCTAGATCCTGATGCAAACCGAATGTTCTTGGATATTTTCCGCTCCAACGGAGCAATTGCTCGATCCGTAAATGCGATGATGAAAATAGGCTTTTTGGAACGGTTCATCCCGGAATTCGCGTGGATAAGATTCCTGCCGCAGCACGATATTTATCACCAATATACTGTTGATCTTCACACAATTGCGGTCCTGGAAAACATGGACTCGTTCGGAAAGAAAAAGGGCGATCCCGAAGATGCCTTGCTTTGGACAGTATTCTCAAAGCTGGAGCGCCGCGAAGCGCTCAGACTGGCAGGACTTTTTCACGACATTGCAAAGGGCAGAGGCGCAGGGCATGAGGTGCGCGGAGAGCAGATAGCGGGCTCAGTTCTTCGACGGCTCGCCTTGCCCGAAGAAGATATCGATGAAGTGTGCTTTCTGATTAGAAACCATTTGGCCATGACTCATCTAGCTTTCAAGAAGGACCTGCACGACTCGGCTCTTGTCAGTCGTTTCGCGGAAAACGTCATGACCAAGCGACACCTCGATCTGCTCACGTTGCTCACACATGCCGATCTTAGAGCCGTCGGCCCCACTGCATTCAGCTCGTGGCGGAGGATGCTGCTTGAGGAGCTCTACTACAGGACCTTGGACATAATCGAGGGAGAGGGCCTTGACGGAGAAGACCTTGCCGAATGGATAAAGCAGATAAAGGGTGCTGTACGGGAGATAATACCTAAGGGTCGGCGAGGTCCGGAACTCGAGGAATTCCTGGAGGCAGCAGGATCCAGATATTTCTTGGATTTTTATCCTGGTGTCATAGCCGAACACTATGTAGCCATGCAGAATTATCTGTCCGATGCGGGTAAAACACAGCTGGATGAAAGCGACGCGATAGCAAAGAAGATCGATCACCGCAAACCCGGATACAGCGCGATAACGCTGATTACGCGTGACCGCCGAGGGTTGTTCTTCAGGATAGCCGGGTCCATGTCAGCAAACAGAATAAACATACTGAGCGCCTGGACCCATTCAATAGGCGAAATAGCAGTCGCCACATTTCATGTGAATGATATACCGGAAGGGCCTCTGAACGATCCGGAACGATGGGACCGTTTTCAGTCGGATTTCAGCAAAGTGCTCAAGGGGGAAGCAGATGTTGACCGGTTGGTGGCCGCAAGAAGGTCCAGACGACCGTTCGGTACGGCCTCGACTCCTCGTTTTCCGTTGAAGGTGGAGGTGGACAACGCGGCGTCCGATCGATCGACAATAATAGAAGTCTACGCCCACGACAGACCGGGCCTCCTATATGACATAACGCGCCAGCTCACATCATTGGGCTTGAACATCGTAATTACCAAAATCACCACGGAAATTGATCAAGCAGCGGACATCTTCTATGCGCAGGACGAACAAGGTAAGAAAATAATAGACTTCGAACGCCTGGATCAAATCAAGACCGGACTCCACGCTCACCTTGCAGCGATGGAGGAAGCGTACTTCGCGGACAAGAAAGAGTCTGCGGGAAAAAAGCAAACTGAAGAGATAACCTTTTAGTGGAGCGCCGAGATCTCGCGCAGCTGCTGGCACGATTGTGGCTTCAAGTCATACTAATGCGCATTTAAGGAAGTAAGATTGGGGGACCCTCTTTAGTAAAGAGCTTCCACCCAAACCCTCTTCCAGAAACTTCTATCATTTGCCGGTACCCCAAAGTTCCTGTCAGGAAATGGGGCTTCCGGCGAGCGATAAAAGTTCTTGAAGTGGGGTTCGGGGAGGAA
>JACRDE010000188.1 GCA_016212935.1 Desulfomonile tiedjei
CCGCTACGCGCACCAGGTACCGGGAATAAGCATCGCATCCGGTTTCAACAGGAATGTCAAAACTGTAGTTTTCGTATCCGCTATATGGTTCTCGTTTTCTGATATCCCAGGCCATTCCTGAAGCCCTGATGACTGGACCGCTGGCCCCAAGGGCAATTGCGTCTTTAAGAGGGAGGATTCCTATTCCCCTAGTGCGGTCTACATATATGGGATTCTTTGTGAGAAGTTCTTCGTATTCATCTACTCGTTCGTCGAAGTGGTCAGTAAATGCTCTGAGCCTTTCCACAAAACCATTTTCCAGATCCTGTATCACGCCGCCGATTCTCAGGTAATTGGGCATGAGGCGGCCGCCTGCAGTCAATTCGAAGAGATTCATTATCTCTTCACGCTCTCTGAGCATATAGAAGATCGGCGTCATGGCTCCCACGTCGTGACCGTGTGTGCCAAGCCAGAACAGATGGCTGAAAATCCTCGAAAGCTCGGCCATCATAACCCGTATCACCTGGGCGCGCTCCGGAACTTCCACATCCAGAAGCTTTTCCACTGTCAGGCAGTACAGCAGGGAATTGGCCGACGCTGCCATATAATCGCAGCGCTCCGTCAGAGGGATGATCTGATGATAGTGCTTATTTTCGCAGGTCTTCTCGTAACCGCGATGGAGATATCCCAGGTGTGGAATAACATCCACCACTATTTCACCGTCTAGTTCTACTACGGCCCTGAACACTCCATGGGTGCTGGGATGATGAGGGCCGAGGTTCAGTTCCAGCTTTTCGCTTCTGAAGGCTTCCGATACATGGCTCAATTCTTGTGGCATGAGCTCTTTTACCTCAATTTTCGCGTTCACGCGGGGAGATCAGGTGTCTCTTCGTCCGAACCCTGGAGTGGGAAATCCTTCCTCAGAGGATGAGCCTTCCAGTGATCTGCAAGGAGCAGCTTTCTGGGGTCCGGATGATTCTTGAAAGTTATCCCGTACATCTCGGCAGTTTCTCTTTCGTGCCAATCCGCTGTGGGCCAGATAGGGACTACGGAGTCAATCGAAGCAAGCCCTGCTGTCGGCTCTTCCAATTGGGCCTTGATTCGGAATCGATGGTTGTGTCTGTGCGAGTAGAGCTGATACACAACCTCGAAGCGCGGTTCAGAGGGGAGGCGATCCACTCCGCAGACAAACGAAAGATAATCGAACCTGAGCTTGGGGTCGTCTCTGAGGAACTCGCAGATTTCGAGGATTTTGTCCTTAGGAACTGTCACCGTTACTTGATCGCGAAAATCAACAGACCCAAGGATTACTTCTTCGCCGAAACGGGCCGTCAGATTCTCTTTGATGAGGTCCTGATTCATTTCCCTGCCACCTTGATCTTAAATTCCCTGGGATTATTGAGAGACTGCTCTTTCATCACCTTCGCATGAAGCTGGAAAATGCCGTCTAACAGGGATTCCGGTCTCGGAGGGCAGCCGGGAATGTACACATCCACTGGCAGGTAGCGGTCGATGCCTTGAACGACCGCATAGTTTTTGTAAATACCGCCTGTGCTCGCGCACGCACCCATGGCAATGACCCATTTTGGATCGGCCATCTGCTCGTAAATCCTCAAGACCGCAGGCAGCATCTTCTTGGAACACGTGCCTGAGACAATCATAAGATCCGCGTGGCGGGGAGAAGGTCGGAACACTTCCATGCCGAAGCGGGACATGTCGTATCTGCTAACAACGGTGGCTATCATCTCGAGAGCACAACAAGCCAAGCCGAAGCCCAAGGGCCACATGGAGGATTTTCGTGCCCAGTTGACGAACCACTCAAGATTCGTGACGTGAACAGTGTCGTTCAGATGTCTCTCTATTCCCATTCCAAAGCACCTTTTTTCCACACGTAGACCAGACCTACCAAAAGAATCAGCACGAAAACCAGCATCTCAACAAACCCGAAAAAGTGCAGCTTGTCGTAAACGGTGGTCCATGGAAACAGAAAAATCAATTCTATGTCGAAAACGATGAAGAGCATGCCCATAACGAAAAATCTCACCGAAAAACGGCGACGTGCACCGCCGATGGGATCCATACCGCATTCGTAAGGCATGAGCTTGACAGGCGTGGGATTTCTTCGGGCCAAAACGGTGGAAAGGACAATAATCGCCAAACCGATGAAAGCTGAGACCAGAAGAATCACCAAGACGGGGAGGTAGCTGTTTATCATCCCTCTTCTCCGGTCATGGGACTCCCTGAAGTAGGAGTCGCGACTGCTATTGGGTATTACGACGATGGGCGATACGAAGGAAGCTCCGAGATAACTCTTCTTGAAATTTCGAAGTCATCTATATAAATCCATACATGTAGATGTCAAGATTTTTTTCCGGAAGCTGCCCTTAAACGTAAAGCATTCTGCCCGAAGATGAACACGATGTCAAGTCTTGTTCCGCCACCGAGCTCGGATCGAAGCGACATTGTGTCGGAACATCTCTTAATGTTTGCCAGACCCATTCCGGCACCGAATCCCATGTCTCGGATCCATTCGGGGGCTGTGGAATATCCCGGCTGCAGGACTTGCGCCAGGTCTTCTATGCCAGGTCCATGGTCAACAGCGGAGATCATGAGACGATCCTCGCGAATATCGACAATAATCTCTCCGCCCACGTCCGTGTGAATGACCAGGTTCATCTCAGCTTCGTAAACAGCGACGGCAACTCGCCTGATTATCGAGGGCAACACTCCGAGGCGTTGGAGAGATTTCTTGATCATGCTGGAAGCTTTTCCTGCGTTCGCGAAGTCTTTGTCGTCTACCACGTAGCGCAAGATCAGACTGGTGTCATCGGAACTTATGTCCTCAAAGATGTGGCTAGCTCGATAAGTTTGGATTTTTTCGGCTTCTTTTCTCTGAAAGCTTACGTCCATTTCGTGCAGCAGCGCCCTGATTACGGTCCCTGTGGTCACAATTCCCACTAGCTTTCCGTCCCTGTCGACGACGGGAAGGCGCCCGAAGCCCTGTCTGCCCAGGTTGTGGATTGCTTCAGTGACCGACGCGTCCTTGAGCACGGTCTTCACTTCTTTGGTCATGTTGTCGACAACCGGCGTATCCATCCGGCCCTTTTCCATCGCGTCCATTACATCGGACAAGCTCACCATGCCCAAGATCCGGTCGCCGTCCATGACGGGAGCGCCGGCTATACGCATGCTGCGCATGAGGTTCTTGACCTCGGACATAGACATCTCAGGCTTCAGGACTATCACGTCCGCGGCCATAACCGTTTCGACGCGCGTGGTATAAATGAGTTCCTGGACTTTGGTGATTTCTTGAGTGGTCATTTCTACCAGGAATTGTCTTGTATTTTCACTCTTCCGAGGCCGGGAAGTCCTGCATGATAGAGACGGCCGCAAGCCTCGTACATTGTATAACCGGTAGTTATGAGAGTCATTCCTGATTCTCTGGCCAGTTCGAGGGTCTCCACTGGAGGGGTTTTGTCACGTACGAACACTATCACATTGATACCGGCCATTTCCGCCGTACGCACCACCTGAGGATTGGTAAGTCCGGTCATGAGAAC
>JACRDE010000019.1 GCA_016212935.1 Desulfomonile tiedjei
AAACCCCAGAACAAGCGAACGTGGGCCCGCCTCAAGAAGGCTGTGGACCATAGATTGCCGCAAGTGAACAAGCTGTTGTCTGTATCCTGGACGGAGAGCGTTCCCTCTGGGCGCTGGTGTACACATATTTCCGTGATGCCTTTTTCGTGCTGGACATCTTTCACGTCCTGGAACATCTGGAGAAAGCAGCTCCTTTTTTTCATGACGAGGACAGTAAGCAAGCCAGGGAATTCGTGACTCAACGATTGGGAATGCTCCTCAATGGCAGGGCCGGCAGGCTTATCGGTGGACTCAAACAGATGCGGACCAAGGAGGAGATCCCTGGCACCAAAAGACATTTCCTCGAACAGGTCATCGGCTATCTCGAACGGAACCGCAAGCACATGCGCTACGAAATCTGTTTGGCAAGCGGCTACCCCATCAGCAGTGGGACCATAGAAGGCGCATGCCGCAATCTCATCAACGACAAATTGGAGCTCACCGGGACGAGCTGGACACTCCCAGGAAGCCGAAAGTGTGATGCGGCTTGGGGCCGTACATACCAACAAAGACTGGGACGATTTCTGGACTCACAGACGTGCGTCGGAAAGGCACCGTCTCTATGGTATCAAGGATACGAGCTTCCCGGAGATCCCGAACAAAAAACTCCCACGTGCCGCATCACTCATGACAGAAAGTAGCGGCACACTCTCTCCCATGTCATTGAGTTGGCCCCAATGCCCCCAAACTCCGACTTGAAAGCAAACCGGTCGACATGGCTGGAAAGAATCGGAATTGTCCGTTTCAGCCTGGAATTCACCTCACTGAAAGCACCGGGCAAGGTGCATTGAGTATCACATGCCGAGCATTGGACCCAAAAATCAACTTGCCGACCGGTGAGACCTTTTTCACTCCGACAACTATTTGATCAACATTGTTTTCCCTTGCGAATTGCACCAGATCTTCTCCCGGGGCGACGCCCCTAATCAGGAGATGGGTCTCCACATCAATCCCGGCGTCAGTAAGGGAGTTTCGGGCATATTCCAACCCCTCTTCCGCTGCTTCTACTTCTTGAGGGGTAGTCTCCTTCTCTCCAAACAAGGAGGTAACGACGTAGATTTTGGCGCTAAAGGCCAGAGCATGCTTTCTGGCCAATTCCAATGCTCCTTTCGACTGATTGGACCCATCATAGCCCACGAGAATTTTCATATTCATGCACTCCTCATACTAACGCGCATTCAAAGAAGTAAGATTGGGGGGACCCTCTTTAGTAAAGAGTTTCCCCCCAAACCCCATATGCGCTAACTTGTGGATGTTCGGCTCTCTATCCGTCATTCCGGCGAAGGCCGGAATCCAGTCTTTTAAAACGGATTCTGGACCCCGGCCTTCGCCGGGGTGACGGTGTTGTACGTGGCTAAGTAGCTGAAATAACGTGAGCCCGTTCTTTAAGTTAGCGCCTATGCCCCCAAACCCCCTTCCAGAAACTTGTATCATTTGCCGGAACCGCTAATTTCCTTTCAGGAAATGGGGGTTCCGGCGAGTGCTAAAAGTTCTTGAGGTGGGGTTCGGGGAGGAACTTCTTACAAGAAGTGCCTCCCCGATTTCATATATTTGAAAGCGAAATGGTATCAGTCTCTAAACCAGGGAAGCTTTCTTCAGACAGCGAGATAGCGCTTCACGACCTCGTCATTGGCCCATATCGCCTCCATGCTTCCCTCGTGAACAACGGTTCCCTTCTCCAGAATATAGCCATATTCGCAAACTTGCCTGCAGAATTTTAGATTTTGATCCGCCAAAAGAAGCGTCAACCCTCGTCTGCGTATCTCGCCGATTGTCTCTATAAGCTTGCGTACGACTAGTGGTGCAAGCCCTTCTGATGGCTCGTCCAGAAGAACAAGACTCGGATTCATCATCAGCGCTCGGCCCAAGCTCAACATCTTTTTTTCGCCACCGGAGAAACTCAGGCCTTTTTGTTTTCTGCGATCCGCCAACACCGGGAACAACTCTTCCACCTTTTCCCGAGTCCAATGCCCGGATCGTTTGCAGACGCGGCGAGCGATCTCGAGATTTTCCTCGCAAGTTAGATCTACAAATACTCTCAGGTCATCCGGCATGTAACTGACGCCGCTCTTGGCAATTTCGTACGGCTGCATTCCGCGAATCTGCTTTCCCTCAAAATTGATTGAGCCTGTCTTTGCAGGCGTTAGCCCCATTATGGACCTGAGGGTTGTGGTTTTGCCGGCTCCGTTCCGTCCCAGCAATGCCACTGATTGCCCAGCCGCCACTTTTAGCGACACGTTTTGAAGCACGTGCGATGTATCGTAATAGGTGTTGATTTTCTCAACCTCAAGCATTTAAGTCACCTCCTCGCCGAGGTAAACCTCACGAACCTGAGGATTGCCTTTTACTTGCTCGGGAGTTCCGTCGCCTATAACGTGCCCGCGGTATAGTACTATGACCCTTTCCGAAAGAGAAAACACGACGTCCATATCGTGTTCGACGATCACAAAGGTCACTTCTCCATGTGCTGAAAGATCGCGTATATTTTGAAGGATTCTCGTTCGCTCCACCGGATTCATGCCTGCAGTGGGTTCATCCAGGAACAGCAGCCGTGGTCTCGCGGCCAGAGCGATCCCCACTTCGAGCAATCTTCGGTCCCCATGCGATAGTGCGCTGGCCGGCACATGACTTTGGCTGAGCAGGCCGACACGATCCAGAATCTTGTCCACCTCTTTTCTTACCTCGCCGTCCTTGGCAACAGATCTCAAAAAGCTCTTGGCCTTTCGTTCAACCGCAAGCACCGGAATCGCAATATTCTCGAACAAAGAAAGATGCCCAAAGACATTCGCCACCTGGAACGACCTGCAAAGCCCTAGTCGCACGCGCCTGTCAATAGGTTCCCTTGTGATATCTTTCCCCTGGAAGATGATTTCCCCGGAATCAGGAGGAATGAAACCGGTAAGAATATTGATCAACGTAGACTTGCCTGCGCCATTGGGTCCGATAATCGACGTCAGCACTCCACGGGCAAGCGAAAAGTTCAGATTCTTGGCCGTAACGACGTTGCCAAAGGCCTTACTCAAATCACGAACTTGAAGCAGAGAATTGTTCATTACATTGTTCCCTCGCGGCTTTGTGTGAGCACTATGTAATCATCTTAGAGCAGCTCAGCTTACTTTTGACAACCTTTTGACAAGCTGCGTCGTGGAGCCCACTATTCCTCCTCGAAATCCCAGGATGATTGCCAACAGAATCACTCCGAACCATAGCATCCAGTTGTGGGTGAACCTTTCTATGAACTCTCGCAGAAGCACAAATACGATGCTCCCCACAATGGGACCGCTGAAAGTCTGCAATCCGCCCATGAGGCTCACAAGAACCGGATTTGCGGAATGGCTCCAGTGAGCTGCAAACGGAGTAACGTTGCTTTCCAGGAGAAGCCCCAAGGCCCCGGCAAGACCGGCGAATGCTCCGGAAACCACGAAGGCGGCCAATCTGTAGCGCTTGACCCCCAAGCCGGCAAATTCAGTGCGCACGTGATTTTCGCGAATTCCTGCGAGCACTAGCCCAAACGGGGATTGGTAGATACGATGAACCAACAGCATACTCAATGCAAAAAAGAACAGTACAAGGAAGTAAAACTGAGAGTCCTTCGTTATCGATATCTTCAAGAATCCGAGAGAAACGGAGCCTCGCATGATGCCTGACAGACCGTCGTCTCCTCCTGTGATGTCCCTCAAGTTCCACATCAGGGAAAACACCATCATACCGAATGCAAGGGTCAGCATCGCAAAATATATCTCAGTGTGGCGGACGCAGAAGAAACCTATGATCAGTGCAAGAAATGCGGCAGCGGCAATTCCGACCATTATACCCACAAGTGGATGAGTATGAACGTGCATAGAACACAATGCCACTCCGTAAGCGCCGGTCGCGTAAAATGCCGCATGGCCGAACGACAGGAGGCCCGTTCTACCGAAGAGTATATTGTAACCCATTGCAAAGATGGATAAAATCATGATCTTCATCGCGAGGTACAACACAAATCGACTGGAAAAATAACCAATGCCGATGAGGACCAAGAGCATCAACGCAACGATTATGTACTTCCAATTACTCTTCATCGGTCGACCCCTGCAAAAAATCCCTGCGGCCGCCAGAGCAGCACTACGCCCATGAGAATGAACGTCAGGAACATATCAAGAGCGGGAATAAACCTCGTTCCGAAGGAATTCAGCAGGCCGATAAAGAGCGCTCCGAGAAAAGCGCCCTTGAGGCTCCCTAATCCTCCGATGACTACTACCACAAAGGCATTGATGATAACGGCTTCACCCATTCCGGTAGTGAGAAGCCCAACATACGGGACAGCGAGTGCTCCTCCCAGAGCCGACAGCCATGCGCCAAAGACGAATACACCGGTATACAGGCTGGGCACCCTGACCCCAATGGCCGCAGCCATTTCGCGATCAGAGGCAGCGGCTCGAATGATTCGGCCCCACCAACTCTTTTCCAAGAGAGCCCAAAGTGCCAACGCAACCAAGGGTCCAATCACCATGATAAATATGTTGTACACCGGAAAGTTGCGCCCGACGATCTGCACTGAGCCCGCAAGACCCGGCACGGTCGGCGACCCGATGGATCCGGCCCCCCAGATGATTTTCACCAACTCGTCTGCAATAAGAACCACAGCGAACGTCAGAAGAAGCTGATACGGAAGTTCCAGATCGTACACCTGGCGCAGCAGATAACGTTCCATCACATAACCTACGACGCATACTGCCAACGGCCCGACTATTACCCCAAGCCAGAAGTCGATTCCCAGAAACTTGAGGCAGGTGTAGCAGAGGTAAGCTCCAAGCATGTAAAAGCTGCCGTGAGCGAAATTCAGTACCCGCAATACTCCAAAAATGAGAGTAAGCCCACTGGCAACAAGCCATATGAACATTCCTGCCGAGATTCCGGCGAGACACACATGTACGAGGGATTCCATCATCGAAACCACTCTCCGATCCGGACATGATTTGAGTTGAGGTTCTGAATTGATTGCAGGAGGAAAGAGCTATTCCGTCTATGCTCTCCTCCTGCAACCGGCCGGTTGGTATCGGGCATGCTCACATGGGGCACACCTATTGAAAACCGATCAACATTGTCTTGAATCAGACCCCGCGGGCCTGACCTTACACCAGTCATTGCCCGAAACAGTGCTCAGGCACCTGCCACTGCGTTCAATCCCTCTATTAGGATTTGAACGGAGGCTTGGATGCGTCTCCCTCGAATGGAGGCCGGTTGAAGCACTCCTTGGCTGGGATTACAACCTGCTTACCCATTATCTTGAAAGGATATTTAGGATCGGTTGCAGTCAGCCCCCATGGCACGTCGTACATTGCCTGGTGATCTTCTTTGCGGAAGACACGTTTACCCGCAGGAGAATCCAGCTCCATCCCTTCCAGGGCCGTGATCAGCTGTGCAGTCTCCTTTGAGCCACAGGCCTCGATGGCTTTCTTGAAAGCAAACATAGTGGAGTAAGCGGTTTCTGAGACGTAAGCAGGATAATGATTCCAACGTTTTCTGAAGTTGGCCACCCACTCCTTGTTCTGTGGAGAGTCCGGATACAGGAAGAAATATCGGCCGGAGATCCAAATGTTGTCCGGCATTTCCGGCCCGAGTCCTTCAAGTACGTCCATGGCAGCGCCCACGGGTAGTAACACGTATTTGATCTTGTCGAACATCCCCGCCTGTTGCGCCTGTTTCATCATCGTGATTAGCTCACCGGCCCAGACCACCGAATACAAACCTTCAGGTTTTGCATCCATGATCGTGTTGATATGCGGTCTGAAGTCGGTTGTCCCAAACGGTGCCCAAGAGTCCGCCACGAACTTGACCCCTGGTTTCAGTTTACCCAACGTATCCTGAAACATGTTCCAGGTGGTGAATCCATACTCGTATTTGGGGTTTATGGTCGCCCAGGTAGTCGCGGGAAGGTCTTTTGCCACAAATGCCGCTGCGTTCCCGTCCTGGTACGTTGGGGTGCAAATGCGGAAAACTTGTTTTATGCCCTTCTTGAAAACCTCATCTTCCGTGAGCTTCTCGGTGGCCGCGTGGGTAACCATGAGGATGCGGTCCAGTTGGCCGACGACCGGAGCAACTGCAAGGGCCTGACCTGATGAATCGACTCCTGCCAGCAGATCGGCTTCCCAGCTGTCTACAAAATAACGAACATTCTGGAGTGCGGCCGGTGCGGCCAGCGTGGAATCGCGGACCTCCATCTCCAGTTTGTTGCCCGCGATGCCGCCGGCAGCATTGATCTCCTCCAAGGCCATGAGAGCGCCCATTTTGTGAAACTCACCATACCCGGCCAACGTTCCCGAAAGAACCGCCTGGTATCCCACTTTGATGGGTCCCTTGATTTTCGGGGTTGCCGCCCACAAGCCGACGGGCTTCATTACGCCTGTCCCGAGGGCCGATGCAGCCGCGGTGAGCAATCCCATTTTGACAAAATCCCTTCTCTTGATCCCAGGTTTGTCCATACTCATCCTCCTGTCCTTTCGGTCGTTCAAGCTAAGTGCATCATCTTCTCATCAGAGAAGTGACTTGTTGCCCTCGGTTAAAACAAGTTGATTCCTTCAATTACGCCTATCTTTTCGGGAAATTCCCGGCCCTACCATATGGTCCAGCCCCCATCCACGAAAATCGTTTGGCCGGTCACGAAGTCCGACGCTCTAGAAGCCAGAAAGACCACCACTCCAGCTAGTTCTTCCGGCTGTCCCCACCTTCCCATGGGAGTCCTGTCTACAATGAAGCTGTATCTTTCCGGGTCGTTTCTCAGTTGAGCCACAAGCGGGGTCTCAAAATAGGTAGGACCGATGGCGTTGACCTGGATGCCCTGTGTTGCCCACTCCAGGGCCATCACTTTGGTCATCTGGATCACTCCGCCTTTGCTGGAAGCGTAGGCCACCTGTGACGCAAGTGCTACCGACCCGAGAATCGATGCCATGTTGATGACCTTGCCTCTTCCACGGGACAGCATGTGCGGGACCACAGCCTGGGCCATCAGAAGATATCCTTTGAGGTTGGTATTGATTACAAAGTCCCATTCCTCCGGAGAAATCTCTAATACTGGCTTCCTGACATTCACTCCAGCATTGTTGACGAGAATGTCCAACTGTCCGAATGTATCAAGAGCTTTCTTAATAGCCGCCTCTATTGAAGATTTGCTGAGGACGTCCGCAACAAAAAATTCCGCTTTTCTTCCCAGACCTTCTATTGTTTCCTTCACGACCTTCAAGTTTTCGACGTCACGTGCAAAAAGAGCCACATCTGCGCCGGCCTCAGCCAACGCGAGGGCCATCGATTTTCCCAGGCCCTTTGATGCGCCCGTGACCAGCGCCACTCGGCCGCTGAGGTCGAAGAGTTCCTGATTCATATTTTCAGCCTCCTATCCATCCATCCGACCATGTTGCCCGGCCGTTTTCGGCATCAGCCGCCCAGCGCCGAAGGAAATAGAACTAGTCTCCCTTCAGTTGCCGAGGGATTCGGTTAATCTTGTGGGGCAGGCTTTCTAGCCTGCCTATCTAAAAGATGCCAATCATGGCAGGTTGGAAAGCCTGCCCCGCAGTTTACTCCAGTCCGCCTCCTGCAACTATGGACCGGACAGACTCCGTTTTTGATCTCCTGAGGCCTATAGTTGTTGTTGGGACCTAAGCGCCCTCCTAAGGAACTTGCCAGTCAATGTCTTTGGAATTTCGGAAACAAATTCCACAAGGCGAGGGTATTTGTAGGCTGCCATGCGACTTTTGCAGAAAGCGATTATGTCTTCCTGTGTCACTGAGCCTTCAACACCGGGCTTTAGAGCCACGAAGGCCTTTACTGTCTCGCCGCGATACTGATCAGGTACTCCGATAACCGCTGCTTCTTTCACAGCGGGATGCTGATAGATGACGTCCTCCACGTCTCTCGGCCACACCTTGAATCCGGAAGCAATGATCAAGTCCTTTTTTCTGTCTACCACATAGAACCAACCGTCTTCGTCCATCTTGCCTACGTCGCCGGTGTATAACCAACCGTCTCTGATCGCATTCCTGGTTTCTTCCGGCCGCTGCCAGTATCCAGGAATGATCATTGGCCCATGATTCACGATCTCGCCTACCTCGCCGGGAAGAACCTCCCGCATTCCGTCCTCCGGATCGCAAATCTTCGAAATGGAGTTGGGAACAGGGACGCCCACTGACAATGCACCGCTTTCAGGATCTACAGGGGCCTTTTGTCCAAGAGGCACAATATGAGACGGCGAGTTCGTTTCAGTCATTCCATACACATTGTGCAAATAGCAGCCGGTCAACTCAGTGAACTGATCGACCAGTGCGCTGGAAACAGGTGCTCCGCCACTGTAAGCCTTAACAAAACTCGAAAGATCTCGTTTCCTGATTTCCGGATTGCTCATCCAAGCGATGTACACGGTTATGGAAGCCACGGTCATAGTGACTTTCCAGCGTTCGATCAGTCGGAGTGTCTCTCCTGCATCAAATCTATACGAAAGTACAACCGGAATGCCGACCAATGCGGCAACCGCTGCGTGCGCCACCTCGCCCGTCACGTGGAAAAGAGGGGCTACCCCGAGGACCACGTCCGTACTATCCAGTCGCATCATGGACTGATAGACCCGGGCACTAAAAGCGATGTTTCCATGAGTGTTCATCGCTCCTTTCGGCTGGCCTGTAGTCCCTGACGTGTAAGTTAAGTATGCAACGGAGTCGGGATCGGATTTGTGAACATCAACCCGTTTGTCGTTGTATTCTGAAATGAGCCCCAGCAAATCGATGCATCCCGGAACTGAGCTTTTTTTACAAGTATTCAGGATCTCGGGGAGAGGCGAGTTAGGATCCATGAAGTCCAAAGCAGACGTGGTGATGATGTTTTCAACCTGGGTGTCTTTGGAGAGAAATGATAGATCGAGGCTGCGGGCAATCTCGTCGTGAGTCAGGAACAGCTTTGCTCCGGAATCCGTGCAAAAGTACGTGAGCTCTTTTTCCTTGTACATGGGATTCAAGGGCACTACTATGATTCCGAGCTTCCAAGCAGCGTAAACTGCCACGAGGAACTGCGGAACATTTTGGAGATCCACGATTATACGATCCCCCGTCCGAAGGCCCATGCTGTGGAATGCGGCTGCAAGACTGTCGGACCAGCGGTCGATATCTCCATAGCAAATCGGCTGATCGAAATAGTAGATTGCCGGAGCATCTGGTTGAGATTCTGCAAATCTCAGGAAGTCTCCGATTGCGGTGGCGGGCCCTGTACTTAGATCATGATGGACCCACTGAGGGTAAGCGTGTAACCATGGGCGTTGTTGATAGATCGAATCCATGAAGCCTCCTTGCCGCTCGCAATGACAAGCCCTTGGTTGAGAGACATCCTCAATGGGCGAAAGTACCCAATTCCAGGCTATGGCAGCGCCTTTGAGACAGGCTCGTATGTTGCGAAAGGGACAAAGTTGTCTCTAATGGTACGGGGTTGTGGTTCCAAATCCCGGGCTATCACACCTTTGGAGCCTCTTCATCGATGCCGGCCAGTTTCTTGGCCATCTTTTTCTTCATATCGAGTTTGCCCAATCTGGCGTACATGACCTTTTGAGTTTGAGGGGAGCCGGCGCCATGCATGGATTCCACCAGTGCCGTGCCACCGGTCATATTCTCGATGAGCCTGAGTATGCGGATGCGGTTCTCGGTGGATACTCCTTCCACGCCCGCCAAATACTTTTCCACGTATTTGCCGATCTCTTTGCTCTTGAGGTCCTTTTCGAAGGGCATGGTAGCCAAGATGCCTCCAGCGACATCATGGGCCAGTCGAGCGATCTCATATATGTGCCGGGTCACATTTTGCTTCGTACAGTTCGCGAGGAGCGGATCAGGATAAAACGCGCCGCTCCGTGTCTTTTGCCCCATGGCGGAGCAGGAAATCGAGCCTGCATATATGGTCTCGGTAAGGTGAATCATCTCGGCCAGCTTGTCCTTAACGTGCGAGGCGCCGCTCGATCCTTGCATTTCTGCGGCCAGAGCCGTTGCTCCAATGACAATGTCAGAGACGCCGCCCTTGCATCCGCCATAGTTTTGGCGATGAAGCGTGGCAAAGCGCTCAACCAGGACTCCGGCGAAATCGTGTTCTCCGCACATGAACACCCGGTCCCAGGGGACAAAAACATTGTCGAAAACGATGAGGGTCTCACCGCCAACCAAGCCGTAGTCGGGATTGCCGGCGTCCATGCGGCCGCCGAATTTGCGCTCGTCATTGGTTTGCCTGCCGAAAATCTGAATCACTCCGGGACTGTTAAGAGGCACTGCACAGCACACAGCATAGTCCTTGTCCGCCTCGCGCATTGCCTGGGTCGGCATGATCAGGATCTCGTGACTATTTGCTGCGCCAGTCTGATGAGCCTTGTTCCCGCAGATGACTATTCCGTCCTCCCTACGCTCTACAACATGCGTAAAGAGATCAGGATCCGCCTGCTGGTGAGGAGGTTTGGAACGGTCACCTTTTGTATCCGTCATCCCGCCGACCACCATCTTGTTCGTGGCTTGAATCATTTTGAGATACTCGACGAATCGGCTGTGATGGTTGGTACCGTACTTTTCATCGATATCGTACGTGGTCATATATGTCGCATTGAGTGCGTCCCAGCCGACGCATCGTTGAAAGCAACTTCCAGTCTCGTGAGCAACAGCCCTCAAGAGCTGGACCTTCTTGATCAAATCATCCACAGTCTGATGAATGTGGGTGAATCTGTTGATGCGCAGGCCCGTAAGGTGGCTGGTGGCAGTGGCAAGGTCCTCGAACTCCGGCGCAAGAGCCATCTCATACGTCTTGGCTGCAGCATTGATGTGAGGAACAAAAGCCGGATGCGTCGTTATGTCTTTGACAAGTTCCCCGTTGTAGTAGACAACGTGTCCTTGCTCCTTGAGACTCCTCAAATAATCTTCTTTAGTCTTGATTTGCATCGGTTCGTCCTTTTTCCAGAAGTTGAGCCACCACACGCTCAGGAGATAGCCCATCGTATTTCAAGGATAATGGTGAAAGATGCCGCAATTCATCTTCAGGGCATGCTTTGAGGCATCCGCATACCACCAGAATGGCCTCGTAGCCCTGCTCATCCAGAGTCAGCCATTCGATGGATTCTCCTGCCTCTGACTTGATCCGTTGGACAAGTTCCACCCGATCGTATATGGGGTCGCAACCACCGCAGTACTTTACGGCCACTTTCATGCTTCCGCTTGATCGTCCGACAAAGAAGCCCAGTCATCGAAAATGGATTACTTCCGGTCCGACGCCTACCAACTAGGGGGATAATTCACCCAGACGACTTGAGTTTCCTGGTCGCTATTATTGCGAAATCTATGATTCCTCGTTGAATGAAAATAGAAGCAGTCCCCTTCCCGCAACTGGTAAGCTGTACCGTCAACCGTCAGTTCCATTGTTCCTTTTACAACTAAACCGAATTCTTCTCCGGGGTGACTGTAGTCGCCTTCGGAACCGCCCCCCGGTGCCAAGATGGCCAGTCTGGCATCCATCTTTTTGTCAGGGGCCTGCAAAACGAGGATCTCAATGAGCAATTTCGAACCGGGGAATGCCACCCGAGGCCGCTTTTCCTTCCGAACGACGATATCGCCGTCACCGGATTCGCCGAATAAGTCCACTATTGTCTTACCGAGAGCGTCTACGATTTTCTTGAGGCGGGATACAGAGGGGTCCAATCTGTCGTTTTCGACCATGGAGAGATAGGAAGCCGTACATCCAATGCGATCAGCCAACTGTTTCAGGGATAGCCCCTGCGACTTCCGTAAAGTTCTTATCTTTGTTCCGAGGGATTCCATCAACGCGGCTGCCCAAAGGTTCAGTATTCTAGTACAAGAGTAGTCGAGTGCGCAGCATCGAGTCAAGCATAATATTACAATTATGAAAAACAATAACATCGCTCAAGTACAGACCCAGACCAAGGGGTAGCAAGCTTCCGAGTGAATCTTTCCACAATTATGGTTCTCGTTTGCATTTCAATTTCCTGAATCGCTCCCTGTAATTATCTCGACTCGTAGTCAAGCGCGCAACGACAGTAAAACTCCGAAACATCAATAGGATAACCTGATTAAAGCTGATCGGTTTTCGGTGATTCTCACAGTATTAGCCCTTTTCAGTATAAGGAAAACTACTTTCACTTTTCTTGAATTTCGGCAACCGCTTTTGTCTGCCTTTTCGCTGCAGCATTGATACCGATGTCAAGTCAAAGAAGTAATATCCTTCACCGCCATATG
>JACRDE010000189.1 GCA_016212935.1 Desulfomonile tiedjei
GAAGTTCTTAGCACGGAGATCAAAAGGGCTTTTGTCGGCTACTGGGGAACGTCGTTCAGCGTCCCTTCAAGACCATTTGCAACAAGATTTTGTTGACCCTTGAGAGATGCCCCTGGGCAGCCCAATGATATGGCACCCCGTCGTAAGCGCCCAATCCACAAGCATCGCAGCAGAATGCTGCTGACAAGGACGGGTGAAGCATCCAGAAAACGAGCTCTTGTTAATCCAGAAAGGCTGTGGCTGATTCCGCTTGCTCACTGCGTTCACCCTTACTTGATTTCCAAAAACCCATCTAGTAGGAACGCCTTATTTTTTCAACTACTTATTCAGGCCTCGCATGTATTTCCACACAAGAATGGCTAAACTATGGGTATGAGTTGTACTCGTCGTTCGTTGCGCCCCAAGTGGCATGGGTCTTGGTGTGAGCTCAATTGCCAATCATTCGGATTTGATCTCTGCCTTCAGCATGGCTTCGATTCTCTCGTAAACCGCAGGACCAAGGTTCACCCGAGGAACTTGGAAGGATTGATCTTCCAGAAGTCTTTCCAGGGCCCAACCAGTGGCCAGTTTGCTGTGAAGCCATATTCTTAGCTCGGACCCGAAAAGCTCCTGCAGCTCTCCGGCTACTGAGCGCAATGCCTCGGCTCCGGTTTCTGATTTGGACTCCAATTCCACCTCGTAGTGTATCATTGTCACGTTGTTGAACTGGAACTGTACCACGTCAACTGCCAGTTCAGCCGCTCGTTCGTTCCGGGCGGGTTCTGAAACGTCCATTATCCGCCGGGTAGTTTCTCTCGCCTGAATCAGTATAAAACCTACTCCTTCGATTGCCCGCAATGGATCGGTCATTTCTCCGAGCGTCTCATCAAAGGCAAGATTGCATCCTGTGCAAGGAATTTCCTTCAGAATCCTGTGAAAGGCCTCGGGAGACCAGGTGTCTTCTAACTCCAAACGTTCCACTACCCCCGAGTTCGCGAGTCTCGACGGTCCCTTGGCTGCTATCAAGTAAGAGCCCTCAGTTTCTCTCAGTCGCAGTGCCCATCCGTAGGATTTCAGTACCCGAGCCGGTGTATCAAAATATGAATCTCTGATTACCAGCTTCCGTTTCAGATGGAGGCTGTAGCCTGAGATCTTGGTTAATTTGCATATTTGATCTGCGACTGATTCCGGAGTATGTGAACAAATGAGAAGAGTTAATTCCGTTTCCATCAAAACCTTTGAACCATCTTGTTATACTAATGCGCATTCAAAGAAGTAAGATTGGGGAGGAACTTCTTACAAGAAGTGCCTCCCCGATTTTACATATTTGAAAGCGAAATGGTATTAAGTCACGGAGCATATCGCGACGCTCTTATATCACTTCGCAGAGGTGGTGCTAAGTCGCTGGATCGCCTCATTATAGTATGGTTTCTCCTTCAATCCGGCCTTGTATCCGGGGAACAACACTATTTCGATTTTTGCCCGTTGCAGGTTGAAATCCACATCGTTGAGCACAAGAGCGCATCTGAGGTCATCGGAGAGCCTGGTATTGTCTATCAGTGGGAAATCAAAAAAAGACAGCCAGAATTCTGCTGTTTGAAGCTGAGTTCGCTCTTCAGCTTTGTTCGTGACTTCATTTATGACGTAGAGCCGAACTCTCAACTCGTTCGACTGTTGATATGCTTGGAGTATTTCCACCTTGCAGTGGCGTCTTCTGATACTTGGTTTCTCCGCAGCCGGCAGCGGCATGAAACCCAAGAAATACCTGGGCTCCTTGCTGGACTCGGCGACCTCAAGTGTTGCATACTCGTCCTTCCCGTCTGCACATCGCTCAAATACCTGGCGAGGGTCCCCATCACAGATGGTCCTTGTCTTGCCGTCACACCCGGGACTTGATTTCTCGTAACACGTTGGAAGTTGGCTCCACTTGTAGTTCATGGTAATTGCGTTCTTTTCATCTCTTATCGACGTCATTTGTTTTCTTGTGACTTCGGTAGAAATCCGCCACAAGCGATTGAGGAATTCGCTTTGGCGTCCCTGCTTTTCCAGCCCACTGGAATCCTGAATTTGTTTCTGGAGAACGTTCAGTACAGGTTTCAGATTGAGGGCTTCACTGAAGTTAGCTGCGAGCAGTTCCAGGTTGACAAGTTTCTCTTGAATTCTCGTGTGCTCTTCCGAGTCTTTTTCGGAGGCCTTCAAAACGGATGCGAGAAGGGTGTTGAACATGTCCTTTCTCAGAGTACTTTCAACCTCCTCTCTTTTGCTCATCAATTGAGTGTAGAGATCATATCGGGCCTTCATCTGCTTGTCTTGTTCCGTGGTCACTGTGAAAAACCAGGCCAAAACCGCTCCCGCTAGCGATAACAAAATTTTGGAAGAAACATCCAGGATTCTGATTATGTCTCTTTTTTGAGGTTCGTTGGATTCAGGCATGTTTCAATCTCATATGGCGCGTCGACTCAGTGCAACTCCATGTCCCACCGAGTGGGGTCGGTGTATGACTGGATGGTTTCAGTTCGGTTCCCGAACCCAAATTTCCACTCCCCGGCATGAGGGAGTGTTACCTTGTAGACTCCGTATCTGTCTGGAAAAACTGGTACTACTATTCGTGGCTCCTGCTCTCTTGTAAGCGTGAACATCCACGTCACCGGTTTTCCCATCGAATCTGTGACTATTCCGTAGACTTCCGATTCTGCTGCATGCACGTTCGATACGAACATGAGAGCAATTAACACGCAAATCGATCTCAAAGTATTCCTCCCCTGCACTAGTCGCTCAAAACTCTTCATAGGAGGTTTTTTTGAACTTACAAAATTCTATGGTTACAGAGACGACACCTATCTGAAAGGCCACTATAATTTGACGTACCTATTACTTATATTGACATCCTAATAGCTCTGGTGTCAAACCAAAAATGCCTTTGTGCCTCGTTCCGAAGACAATTCCCTGGAATAGCTGGTATAAGCGGGTGAACGAGAAAATTTGGAGAAAAATTATCGCAGAGTTGTCTATAATGGAATCAATCGGGCTTCGCAACACGCGAGGCCGACCGTGTTGAATGGCGATGGTGCTTATACCTTTTCGCAATTGTTTTTCTAAGACAGGCTGTGTGCCTACGGAGGGAAATCAGATGCTCCGTTCGCAGCGAGCGAGGAATACCGCATCACCAGCGAAGATGTACAATTTATTGCGAATCTGCACTAATCCGCGGTTCCGAGGAAATTCTTGATGCCCGGGCGCCGCGAAATTGGTATAGGAAATAAATGTTCACGCTTGAGCAAAACAGCCATTCAAAACGCATGATCTTGACCGATTCCTCTAGGATTTCTGAGCAGGAGAGACTACAGTGAATACTGTGCCGCCGGATCCGGTTTTGTGGCCCTTTGTTGTTTATTCTTTGATTGTTTTTGTACTCGTTGGGGTGATGCTGGGGCTGTCTTTCTTGTTGGGTGAGCGTCACAAGGAGCGGGCCACGGGCGAACCGTACGAATCCGGAATGGTCATAACCGGTTCAGCCAAATTGCGTTTTGACGTTCGATTCTATCTTATCGCTGTTTTCTTTGTCATATTTGATCTCGAAGCAGTATTCATCTTTGGATGGGCAGTCGCTTTGCGAGAGCTAGGCTGGCCCGGCTACTTTGAAGTGGTAATTTTCATCAGTGTGCTTCTTGCCGCGCTGGTTTACCTGTGGAAAATAGGCGCACTGGAAATGCGCAAGAAAACGGGATATGTTGATTAAAGGGGTCGACATTCATGTTGAAGTCGTCGGTTCAAACATCATATACGCTCAGCTCCGCCTCGGACCAAGGTCACGAGGAGGCGGTAGTCAGGCAGAACGTCCTCATCACCCGACTTCAGGACCTTGTGGCCTGGGGGCGCAAGAATTCCATTTGGCCCTTCAATTTCGGCCTTTCCTGCTGTTACGTGGAAATGGCCACCGCTTTTACCAGTAAATATGATATTGCCCGCTACGGCTCGGAAGTCCTGAGGGGCACGCCTCGCGAATCGGACCTGATGGTCATTGCCGGTACGGTCTTCATGAAAATGGCTCCTGTTATCAGACGCTTGTACCAGCAGATGATGGAGCCCAGATGGGTCATTTCAATGGGGTCATGCGCCAATTCAGGAGGAATGTACGACATCTACAGCGTGGTTCAGGGCGTTGATAAATTCCTTCCTGTGGACGTATACGTTTCGGGTTGCCCGCCACGGCCCGACGCTCTCTTGGAAGGGCTACTGCTCTTGCAGAATATGGTTGGCAATGAGCGCAGGCCGTTGAGCTGGGTTGTGGGTGGCCAGGAAATCCAAAAGCCCGATATTCCTTCAATGAGAGATTTGAAGCGCGAAGAGAGGTGTCAGGCAACGGTGTTGCGGTCACCCGACGAGGTGTGATCTCTCTGGTGCATCAATCTGACAGGTGCCGGCATCTGCGGAATTTCTTATTTTGACTGCTGAGGGGATTTCCTCTTTATGAATGATAGTTCCGGCATTCTTCAAGAACTGAGTGACAGATTTCCCGAGGCGATTGTCTCCGTTCAGCGGACTGTGGACCAAGTTCCTACCGTATGGATAAAAAAGGAATGTCTTCGGGACGTCCTTCGATACCTGAAAAAAGAGACCGCCAAGCCGTATCGGATCCTCTACGACCTTTCGGCTATTGATGAACGCGTTCGAACTCATCGGACGGACCAGCCTGTATCGGATTTCACAGTATTCTACTATTTGCTTTCCCTGGAAAGAAACGAGTTCGTCCGCGTAAAAGTCCCCCTGAAAGGGGAACACCCGCAAGTACCGACTATTGCCGGAATTTGGGCCAACGCCAACTGGTACGAGCGCGAAGTGTGGGATTTGTTCGGAATCCTCTTTGATGGGCACCCGAATCTCAGAAGAATACTTCTTCCGCCCACCTGGGAAGGACACCCGTTGCGCAAGGAGCATCCCGCACGCGCCACAGAGATGGGGCCTTTTCAACTCCCTGAAGACAAAGCTGTTGCCGAAGAGGCCACACTTCGGTTTCATCCTGAAGAGTGGGGCATTCAACAGCGTAGCGACGACGTAGACAGGATGTTTTTGAACATGGGGCCGCAGCATCCCGGAACGCATGGGGTCTTCAGAATTGTACTGGCTCTTGACGGCGAAGAAATCGTGGACGCGGTCCTGGACATCGGATATCACCACAGGGCTGCGGAGAAAATGGCGGAACGACAATCCTGGCACACTTTCATCCCTTATACGGACCGTGTGGATTACCTGGGCGGAGTAATGAACAACTTTCCGTACGTCATGGCCGCTGAACGGTTGGCCGGTATTAGGGTGCCAGACAAGGCCAAGTTGATCCGCATCATGATGTCGGAGTTTTTTCGCATATCCAACCATCTGGTTTTTTATGGGACTTTCGCCCAGGACGTGGGAATGATGTCACCGGTCTTTTTCATGTTCAACGACCGGGAGCGCGTCTTTCAGATTGTGGAAGCCATTTGCGGCGGGAGGATGCATCCTAGCTGGTTTCGTATCGGCGGCGTGGCCCAGGATTTGCCCAGAGGCTGGGACAAGCTCGTGCGTGAATTCTGCGATTATTTTCCCGCCAGACTGGACGAATGGGACACACTGGTGATGCAAAACCGAATCTTTCAGGCTCGCACCAAAGGGGTGGCCGCTTACAGTCTTGACGAGGCACTTGAATGGGGGATCACCGGGCCGGGTCTGAGGGCTTGCGGTTTAGATTGGGATTTCCGAAAAAAACAGCCCTATTCGGGATACGATCAGTTGGAATTCGACGTCCCCACGGGGAGCAATGGTGATTGCTACGACAGGGGAATGATTCACGTGGAAGAAATGCGCCAGAGTATCCGAATCATCCGACAGTGCCTTGATAACATGCCGGACGGCCCTTACAAAGCTGAACACCCCTTGACTACGCCTCCGCCCAAAGAACGCACCATGCATGACATCGAGACGCTGATCGCACATTTTCTCCACGTGAGCTGGGGGCCGGTGCTGCCTCCGGACGAGTCTTTCGTGAATATCGAGGCCACGAAGGGGGCAAACGGATATTATTTGATCAGCGATGGGAACACCATGTCCTACAGGACCCGAATACGCACGCCTTCATTTGCCCACTTGCAGATGATTCCGCAGGTGATCCGCGGGTCGACGGTTGCTGATCTCATAGCGTTTTTGGGAAGCATCGATTTTGTGATGTCCGACGTGGACCGCTAGGGAGTGCTGAATATACGATGCTAACAGACGACATGAAAAAAAAGATCGAGGAAGAATGCCACCGCTGCGGGAACAGGCAAGGCGCATGCATCGAGGCAATCCAGACGGCACAGACTTTCTGGGGCTGGATTTCAGACGAAAACATGGAGCACATAGCCCGATTTCTGGGTATGTCGCCAGCTGAACTCGACGGAGTCGCATCCTTTTACAATCACATCTACAGGAAACCCGTGGGTAAACACATTGTCATGGTCTGTGACAGCGTGTCCTGTTGGGTGATGGGCTATGAGAAACTCCTTGATCACATGACTCAGCGGCTTGGCATAGGTTTGGGCGGAACCACTGCTGACGGTCTGTTCACTATGGTGCCCATTCAGTGCCTCGGGGCCTGTGATAAGGCGCCAGCGATAATGATAGATGAAAAGCTGTACACTGATCTTACCCCCGAAAAGTTCGACCGAATTATTGAGAAATATCGGGAGGGTGCTTGATGGAAAAGCCCCTCACGGCAAATTTTCGCCCGGGGGAGCCGCTCTCTCTGAAGGAGTACGAGAAGCTGGGCGGGTATCAGGCCCTGCGCACGGCCCTGAAAATGGGCCCTGACGAAATCATCCAGCTGATCTCCCAATCAAACCTCCGGGGAAGAGGAGGGGCCGGTTTTCCCACCGGCACCAAATGGAGCGCTGTTCCTTCGCCGAAAGACCTCCCAGGTACCCGCTATTTCATCGCAGACGCGGACGAAATGGAACCAGGAACGTTCAAGGACCGACTGCTCATGGAGGGAGATCCTCATCAATTCCTGGAAGGTGTAATAATTGGTTCGTACGCTATACACGCTGAGGAAGCATTCATTTTTCTGCGATGGGAATACACTCTGGCCCAGAGCAGGCTCAAGTCAGCAATATCAGAGGCGTACTCACGGGGGTATCTTGGAAACGACATCATGGGAACTGGGGTGAATGTTCGTGTTCACCTGCACGTCAGTGCCGGCAGATACATATGTGGTGAAGGAACGGCCCTTGTCAATTCCCTGGAAGGAAAACGGGCGGTCCCGCATTCCAAAGTTCCCCGCCAGACGGACTGCGGCCTCTGGGGCAGGCCCACCCTCATGAACAATGTCGAAACGCTGTGCAATGTCCCGCATATCATCAACAATGGACCGGAATGGTTCAAGAATTTGAGCAACTCCAAGGACGGGGGCACGAAAATCTACGCAGTAAGCGGCAAGGTGAAGCGACCGGGAGCATGGGAGCTGCCCATGGGAACCACGATTCGGGAAATTCTTGAAGAAAATGCCGGTGGAATGCGTGACGGCCTGAAATTCCGGGGAGTGATGCCAGGTGGAGCGTCCACTGACTTTCTTGTGGAACAGCACCTGGACGTGAAAATGGACTACGATTCAGTACAAAAGGCAGGGAGCAGACTCGGTACAGGAACGATGATCGTTCTTGACGATCAGACCTGCCCGGTGGGAATGGTTCACAACCTGGAGCATTTTTTCGCAAGGGAATCCTGCGGCTGGTGCACCCCGTGCCGGGAAGGGCTTCCCTGGGTGGCTTCGATTCTGAAAGCAATGGAAGAAGGTCACGGGCAACCTGATGACCTTGACGTGCTAAGGTTCCATACCAAACACCTGGGACCGGGTCGAACCTATTGCGCACTGGCTCCTGGAGCCATGGAACCTCTGCAAAGCGCTCTGGTCTATTTCAGAGAAGACTTCGAGCGACACATAACAGAGAAACGTTGCCCCTGGAGATAGCATGGCGACCATTTATATCGACAACAAACCCTTTGAGGTAGAAGAAGGCCAAAGCCTCCTAAGCGCCTGCCTTTCCCTCGGGTTTAATATCCCCTATTTTTGTTGGCATCCTGCAATGCATTCCGTGGGATCTTGCAGGCAGTGTGCGGTCAAGCAGTTCAGGGACGAAAACGATACGCGCGGTTACATAATCATGTCTTGTATGTGCGGAGTCCAGGATGGAATGAGGATCTCCATCGACGATCCGGAAGCCAGGCAGTTCCGTGCGGGCGTGATTCAGTGGCTCATGACCAACCATCCTCACGACTGCCCCATTTGCGACGAAGGCGGAGAATGCCACCTCCAGGACATGACTGTCATGACCGGGCACACACTACGGGAATTCCGTTTCAAGAAACGCACGTACAACAATCAAGATCTCGGTCCGTTCCTGAATCACGAGATGAACCGGTGTATACAGTGTTACCGATGCTTTCGATTCTACGTTGATTACGCGGGCGGTCGCGATTTCCACGTATTCGGAATAAATAGACGGATTTATTTCGGACGCCACAAAGACGGCCCCCTGGAAAACGAATTCAGCGGCAATCTTGTAGAAGTGTGCCCCACAGGGGTTTTTACCGACAAAACCCTCAAAAAGCACTACACCCGCAAATGGGACCTTCAAACCGCTCCATCCGTTTGCGTGCACTGCTCGCTCGGCTGCAACACCATTCCAGGAGAGCGCTACAACATGCTTCGCCGTATCCTGAACCGGTACAACGGCCAGGTGAACAGATATTTTCTCTGCGATCGGGGCAGGTTCGGGTACGAGTTCGTCAGCAGCGACAAGAGAATCCGCAAACCGATTGTAAGGAGTGAGATAGGAGATGCATCCCACACCGTAAGCTCGGACGAAGCCCTTAGTCGAGTGTGCAAAATTCTCTCGGAAAGTCCGGGAATAGTGGGAATAGGATCTCCCCGCGCGTCGCTGGAAAGCAATTTTATGTTGCGGGCCCTTGTGGGACCGTCGCGCTTTTATGCCGGATTATCAGATCAGGATACGAGGATTGTCTCATCGATTGTGAATACTCTCACAAAGGGTCCTGCACGATCCCCGTCGCTTCACGACACTGAACTGGCAGACGCAGTGCTCGTGTTGGGAGAAGACCTCACCAATTCTGCTCCGATGCTTGCACTGGCCATGCGACAGACTGTGAGGGTCAAGCCCATGGATTTGGTCGATGCACGCAAGGTGCCCAGGTGGGATGATTCTGCAGTCCGTAAGGTCATGCAAGATTCAAAAGGACCTCTTTTCATAGCATCGCCCGCCCCTGGCAAACTTGACGAGATTGCTTCAGGCACTTACCACGCGGCCCCTCCGGATCTGGCGCGGCTGGGTTTTGCCATAGCCGGCGAACTGTCTTCCAACGCTGCACACGTAACGGATTTGCCTCGCGATTTGCAGTCAGTTGCCCAAAGAATCGCCCAGTTCCTCATGGAAGCTCAGAGGCCCCTGGTTATTTCCGGAACAGGTTGCGGTTCCGAGTCAGTGGTTCAAGCTGCCGCGAATGTGGCCTTGGCTCTGATCGAAAATGGCCGAAAGGCTGACTTGTGCTACGTTTTGCCGGAATGCAACAGTCTGGGTCTGGGCCTTATGGACGCAGGCAGCCTGGATGATGCTTTGAACGAGATCCGCAGCGGAAAGGCCGACACGGTAATAGTCCTGGAAAACGACCTGTACAGACGCATGTCTTCAGAGCTGGCGGAAGAGCTTTTCAGGGCTGCGCGGCATGTGATAGCAATCGACCACACGGTCACAAAAACCACCGAACGTGCGCATCTAGTGCTGCCTGCAGGAACGTTCGCCGAATCGGACGGTACTTTCATAAACAATGAAGGCAGAGGACAGCGCTTTTTTCAGGTCATAGCCTGTAGGGATGGAATCCGGGAAAGCTGGCGCTGGATTATTGACATAATGTCAGAAATCGGTCGGCCTGAAGTGACCGAGATGTCCAAACTGGACGACGTGACTGCATCAATGGCCGAAGCCATGCCAGCATTTGCCGACTTACCTAAGATTGCCCCCAGAGCGGACTTCAGGCAAAGAGGCATGAAAATTGCCCGTCAGCCCCACAGGTACAGCGGTCGCACCGCCATGTTGGCAAACGTCACCGTCCACGAGCCCAAACCCGCTGAAGACCCGGACACTCCCCTAGCCTTCTCCATGGAGGGCTATCAGGAGCAACCCCCGTCAGCACTCATTCCGAGATTCTGGTCCCCCGGCTGGAATTCAGTTCAGTCCGTCAATAAATTTCAGAGCGAAATCAACGGCCCGTTGGTAGGAGGGGATCCGGGTCTGCGTCTGATAGAACCCCTGAGTGCTGAACATACGGTCTTTTTCAGCCATATTCCTGAGGCTCTCCAGCACAGGCCCGATGAATGGTATTTCGTGACGCTTTATCATATTTTCGGATCTGAGGAGCTCAGTGTGATGAGCCCCGGAATCGGGGAACGAGCTCCCGCCCCTTATGTAGGCTTGCGAACTGACGATGCAGCGGCTCTTGGGTTTCATGAAGGCGACCTCGTCAAGGTAATAATCGACACGGAAACGCAGCAGCTCGAGGTCAAGATCGTGCCGGGCTTGCCGATGGGGGTCGCGGGCCTTCCGGTGGGCTTGCCGGGTATTTCATGGGTCCAGCTTCCTGCTTGGGGAAGGCTGAGCACAATCTAGCTGTGGTGGTGGCCAATGGTAATGGCACCGTCCCATGCCCCCGATCATATGGCGAAAGCCCTCACCCCCTTTGCTAAGAGGGCGATAAAAGGCGGTATTTCAGTCCAGAGAATTTGAGTTCGGTCGAGCTCTGGGCAATGGCCGGTTCACTATGGAACATATTATTAAACCAATCTTGATAATCGTCGGCGTGCTGCTGGTCCTATTGACTCTGGCCGCCGGGCTGATCTGGGTGGAGCGCCGTTTGCTCGGATTGTGGCAGGATCGGTACGGCCCGAACCGGGTGGGTCCGCTCGGCTTGATGCAGGTCCTTGCGGACATGATAAAGATCTTCACCAAAGAGGATTGGATTCCGCCCTTTGCCGACAAATGGGTGTTCGTGCTCGCCCCCGCTATCATTATGGTTGCGGTGCTGCTGTCTTTTGCGGTGATTCCTTTTGCTCCGGAAATATTCGTGGTGAATCTGAATGTGGGCTTGCTGTTCGTGCTGGCAATGTCGTCATTAAGCGTTTACAGCATTGCTCTTGCCGGCTGGTCGTCGGAAAACAAATATTCGCTGATAGGGGGACTGAGAGCTGCGGCTCAGATGGTGAGTTACGAAGTGTTCATGGGCCTGTCTTTGATGGGTGTAGTGATGCTTGCGGGCAGCTTCAATCTCCGCGACATAGTTGAGGCTCAAAAGGATATCTGGTTTTGCATCCCGCAATTACCGGGATTCCTGATTTTCTTTATTGCCGGACTAGCAGAGACGAGGCGAATACCATTCGATCTTCCCGAAGCGGAAAACGAGTTGGTTGCTGGATTCCACACCGAGTATTCCGGAATGAAATTCGGTATGTTCTTTGTCGGAGAGTACCTTGGAATTATTCTGATCTCCGCACTGACCGTCGTCTTGTTCTTTGGTGGATGGCTGGGCCCTGTGCTTCCTCCGGTTCTATGGTTTTTCGTCAAGACATTCTTTTTCATTTGTATGTTCATACTTGTACGAGCTACTTTCCCAAGGCTGAGATACGATCAGCTTATGGCCTTCGGATGGAAGGTCATGCTTCCTGTCTCACTGCTGAACCTTGTTGTTGTCGGGACTGTGATTCTTGCCGGGGGTTTTTGAGGTGAATTCCATGTTTGGGCTGCTCAA
>JACRDE010000020.1 GCA_016212935.1 Desulfomonile tiedjei
ATTTCCCCACTGCCTTCTTCGTCCTGGACATCTTTCACGTTCTGGAGCACCTGGGAAAGGCCGCCCTTTGCTTCCATGACGAGGGCAGTCCACAAGCCAGACAATTCGTGACCGAACGATTGAGAATGCTGCTCAACGGCAGGGCCGGCAGGGTTATTGGTGGGCTCAAGCAGATGCTGACTAAGCAAGATCTCTCCGGCACCAAGAGACGTTGCCTCGAACAAGTCATCGGATATCTCGAACGAAACCGCAAGAACATGCGGTACGAGATCTGTTTGGCCAAGGGTTATCCCGTCGGAAGTGGGGTCATTGAAGGTGCATGTCGGCATCTCATAAACGACAGATTGGAACTTACGGGGATGAGCTGGACACTCCGGGGAGCAGAAAGCATGATGCGTCTGAGAGCCGTTCACATCAACAAAGACTGGGACGAATTCTGGACGTACAGGCGTCAGCGGGAGAGACTGCGACTCTACGGCATTCAGGATTCAAGCTCCGCTGGTATCCGTGACCTGGAACTCCCGCGTGCCGCCTAATTCCTGACAAAAAGTAGCGGCACCCGTTCCTGCTCTTCCAATCCTGGCATCTATTTCCATTGCCTATGCTCTGGGCGAGGGTTTGGGACGGTTAGCCTGCATAAGCTTTGGTTGCTGTTACGGCAAGCCTTTGGCTGAATGCCATCCGTGGCTTCAACGTGTCGTAGGCAGTCACTCTTTCGTCTTTTCCGGAAAAGTAAAGAAAATCGCATACGAACGGGGGTTGGACGGTGAGCGTGTGGTCCCGATTCAGGCCGTTACTTCGGTATTATACATAGCTGTGGCTTTGGGCGGCCTCATGCTTTATATGAAGAGCCATTACTCTGCGAGCCTCATATTGACTACAGTAGTAACGCAATCATGGAGGGTCCTTTCGGAAATGCTCCGTGCTGATTACCGAGGCGAGGGCAAGCTTTCCGCGTATCAGATCATGGCGGCCTTGGTGGTCGCTTACGGATGCTTGACGGTCTTCTGGTTCAGTGGCCGGTCAGAGCCGGCGGCAGATCTAGGCTCAGGGATAGTCTCGCTGTGGGATCCTGCCGTGCTTCTCTTCCTCCAGTTTATTGGCTTGGCCACCTTTCTTTACACTGGTCGAAGCATGGTGACAGCATCTACAATGTCTTTCCACGTGATCAAGGAAAGAATATAGTGTAAATCCAGTTAGTTGCAGTATAGCTCGGTTCGGCTCAGGGGAATGGCAAGAATGTATATTGACCCAGTCGGCGATGGCAGGTATGCTGAAATTTCGCAGACACGCTTGTGGAGTAGATTGCTCCACGGAGTCTCTTTTGAAAAGCACATCGGAATCGCCAAAACAGATCATCTTTGAGATGTCGACAGTCGCTGCTGTCAAGGACCAGGTCTCGCGAGACCTCGACGGAGAGGCTGCGATACTTAACCTCAACACAGGAATATACTACGGTCTGAATTCCGTAGGCGCACGCATATGGGAACTCCTGAGTGAACCGAAGCCTGTGAGTCAAATTCTTGAGACTCTCTTGCAGGAATACGATGTTGACACCGAACGATGTCAAAGTGACCTCATGAGACTCCTTGAAGATCTCGCTGAGGCTGGCTTGATTGAGGTAAGGAATGAGGGCGCTCCGTAAATTGCTAGCCCTTTCCGGTTACGATCGCATTCTCATAGTAAGTACTGCTGCTGCACTCTCAGGAATCTGGATTGGACTCCGACTGTTCCCCTTCGGCAAAGTTCTTGAAACCGTAGACCGGTTATCCACTCGAGTCTCTCCTCGGAAAAGCGGTTCTCGCTGGGGGCCGGACCGGATTGTGTGGGCGGTGTTAGCAGTCAGCAGATATTCTCCTCTGAGCTTTAGTTGTCTCGTGCAGGCGCTGGCTGCCAAGATTACACTGAGCCGGCAAGGTTACCCGGTAATAGTGCGGATAGGCGTTGCTCCTACAGACGGTGGTCCACTGCGAGCACATGCCTGGTTGGAGTACAACGGCCGGATAGTCATTGGCGACAAATGCCGGGAGGGCTTTCGCCCTTTACCCTGTTTCGACCGAGGACAGTATTGAGCGGCATCGCAGGGATCTTTTTTCGTGACAACCGTCCGGTTAATGGCTCGTCAATCCGGACGATGCTCGGAACTATGGAACATCGGGGGCCGGACCGACAGGCAACATGGACCGGTGGATCGGCAGGCCTGGGGCATCTGATGTTCTATACCACTGCTGAATCCTTCCACGAAACACTCCCACTTTTCCATTACGGCCTGGCCATAACCGCCGATGCCCGAGTGGACAATCGAGAAGACCTTGTTTCAGCTCTGCGAATTGAACGAGACTCGGACGGCGAGGTTAGCGATAGCAGAATCATCTTGGCCGCGTACGAAAAGTGGGAGCGACGCAGTGCCGCAAGAATTGTTGGTGACTTTGCCTTTTGCGTACGTGACGAACTGCGAGACGTAGTTTTTTGCTCCAGAGACGGAACCGGGGCTAGACCGTTTTATTACCATCTCAGCGAGAGCTTTTTTGCATTTGCTTCCGAGATCAGGGCTCTGGTAGCCCTGGAAGGGGTTCCTCGTTCCCTCAATGAGACTATGGTCGCCGACTATCTGATCGGCATGTACGATGATCAGCAGATCACCTTCTACAAGGGAATACGGCGATTGCCTCCGGGCCACAATATTACTGTCGGAAGGACTTTTCATCGCATCGAGCGCCACTGGTCCCTTGATCCAGATCGCGAAGTTCATCTTAGATCCGATACGGAATATGCCGATGCCTTCCGGGATATCTTCAAGGAATCGGTGCGATGCAGACTGCGCAGCGCATATCCTGTGGTGTCCACTCTCAGTGGAGGGCTTGATTCTTCGTCCGTGACTTGCGTGTCTCGTGACCTCCTCGCGGACTCCGGGGAGGGCCCGCTCCAAACACTGTCAATGACTTATGAGAATGTCCCGGAGTGCGATGAGCGAATCTACATTAACGCCGTAATTGCTCAGGGAGGGATCAGTCCTCATTTCCACCCCGGAGATACCGCAGGCAAACTGCCCTACATCAACTGCGCCGGGCGGGACCATGATGACCCGTTCGACGCTCCGAACTCCCAGATCGAGGCGCTAGCATCCATGGGATCGCTGACGGATGTTCGAGTAGGGCTCGACGGTGTTGACGGAGACACCACGGTCTCTCACGGTCACGGATATTTGATCGAGCTCGTCAGAAACGGCAGGTTTATCTCTTTGTTCCAAGAGGCAGCCCTGCTGTCCGAGCGACTGCGTTATCCTCTACGTTTGCTCCTATGGAGGAAAGCGATCAAACCGCAGACTCCAGAGCGGGTGAGACATGTCTGGAGATTCCTTACCGGCCGAGGAGAACGACCGTGGCACCGGGCGGCCCTCATCAATCGTGATTTCGCCAATCGGATCGGACTGAAGGAACGATTTTACGGTTTGCAAGGACATCGGCTGAAACCTTTGACAAGCTCCAGATTGGCTCACTACTATGCCCTGACCTGGGGTGGTGTGACCCACCAGATAGAGTCGTTGAACAAACAGGCATCGCTGCATCAGGTGGAGTTGCGGCATCCCTTCCGTGACACAAGGCTCATGGAATTCTGCCTGGCCCTGCCACCGGAACAGAAGCTTAGTCAGGGATGGCCGAGACGCTTGTTGCGAATGGCGATGGCAGGAATCTTGCCGGATGAAGTGCGATGGCGCACTGACAAGGCGGATTTCAGACCGAGTTTTGCCCACTGGGCGCTTGGCTTGGAGAGGAATTTGCTCGAGCGGGCCGTTCTGGGCAGCGCGGAGGCTTTCGCGGACTACGTGGACTTGAAGGCACTGAACAGCGCATATAAAAGATTCCTCATTCGACCCATGGATGTGAACCTCTTTGACATCTGGTCAGTCGCTACGCTGGGCTCATGGCTGTCTCGATCCGGACTCAGACCCTGACCCCGGGAACGGAAAGAGCGGCCATTATCTAACGTTTCCCGCGCCGAAAGGTTGCAGGGTCGAGAGGTTCATGGTAATTTTGGAAAAACTCTCATGTAACCGTTGGGAAAACGCATCGAGATGAGACCAGTTCTCGGAGCATTTGCAAGGAGCTGAAGCCATGAAGTCTGAGGAAGATCTTCCGGCTCAAGCATTGATCGATGAACGAACGAAAAAGCAGTATGCGACTCCGGAACTCATCATGCATGGTTCTGTTGAGAAGATCACTGAGCAAACCACCGCCGGTCCGAACGACGACAATGGAATGGGCACGTACGACCGTTACTCCCAATAGTCCCGGCCAAGTGCATTCCTATTTCGCCTACGGCATAGGCATTCACTGCGATGTCGAATTGCCTGATTTGCCTAGAGCGAAAAACTCTGCGGATGTGGTGGTGAAGTACGGAAAGGCTGAACCTCTGCACCCGGTGGCGTCAGGGGCCAAATGGTGCATCCAATTCAAAGACGACGAAGCCTATTTCTTTTACGACAAGCTGGGGATGTGTCGAGTCCGTAAAGGTCGTGAAATAATCGGAGAGCCGTGCGAGGGCGCAAACGAGGAGGAGCTCGGACTTCTCGCTCAAGGGCCTGGTCTCTCAGTGCTGCTTCACCAAAGGGGTTACGTGACCCTGCACGCTAGTTGTGTCTCGACAGCCGCAGGCGCAGTTGCTTTCGTTGGAAAAAGCGGATCGGGAAAATCGGTGCTTGCTGCTGCCTTGCATTCATCCGGATACGGTTTAATCGCGGACGACGTCACTGTCGTTGATGCCGACGCGAATGAACCTATCGTATATCCGGGATATCCGCAGTGCCACCTAATGCCGGATGCTGCTGAGTATTTCGGGTACGACAAGAAGAAAAGCGCCGAGGTCAAGTCGACCCAGGAGAAGATCGCTTGGGCGGCTCACAAGGGTTTTCCTATTCATCCCGTGGCACTACGCTGTATTTACCTGCTCCATGAGGGCCCAGAGTTCCGAATTGAGCCCGTGAGTCGTCACAGGGCATTGTTTGAGCTTGTTCGGCATTCGTACTGGATTCGTTTCGTGCATGACGCCAGGCCGTCATCGTACTTTCTTCAGTGCGGAAAAATATGCGGAAAAGTGCCTGTGCGGACCCTGTCCAGGCCGAAGTCCATGAACATGCTCCCCGAACTGTTGATCATGTTGGAGAGAGATTTCTCAGCTGTTGCATAATCGGTTGCTAGCCGGAGATCATGAAAATCTTACTGATTCCAAATCCAGTACTTCGCAGGGGCCTACCGACGACTTACGTCCCGCTCGGGATTCTTTCGCTGGCCACAGTGCTGCGGAATGACGGCTTCAATGCCGAGATCTTTGATATAAACGCCTTGTCCTCTGACCCGACCTATCGTGACGTCCCGGAAGCGATACTGGCTCAGCAGGCTGACGTGATAGGGTTCTCTGCTTGGTGCAACATGTATTTCTACCTGGTCAGGTTCGCAGAGATCATTAAGAAAAAGAGACCTGAGACCAAGATCGTGTTCGGTGGAGTCCACGCTACTCACACTGATGTGGAGACACTCCGCGATTTTCCCCAAATCGACCTCGTAGTGAGAGGCGAATGCGATCACACTATCAGCAGCGTGATGCGCTCAATATATGACGTGAACGCTCTCAAGCGAGTCGCAGGCTTGAGCTTCCGCGATGGGAACGAGATAATCAGGACTCCATACTCCGGCCCTGTTCAAAACATGAATGATATTCCTGTGCCTGACTACAGCCTCTTTCCATCTATCAGATCCGTTGACTGTATATCCATAGACATCGGACGAGGGTGCCCGTTCAGATGTGCGTATTGTGTTTCCAATCAGATGTCCGAAAGGAAGTTCAGGATCAGATCGGTCGAGAGCGTCATCGGCATAGTCAAGGCTCTGGTTTCAGAATACAAAAACACAAATCTGAGATTCGAGCACGACCTCCTGACGCTCAATCGGCAATGGTTGGTACGCCTGTGTGACGAACTGGTAAAAGAAAAACTGGACGTACACTGGACCTGTTTTTCACGGATAGATACCGTGGATGAAGGCGTTGTCGACCGCATGGCAGACGCTGGATGCAGAGGGATCTATTTCGGCATAGAGTCGGGTTCGGCTCGCATGCAGGAGATCCTGAATAAGAGACTCAAGCTCGACATGGCCATCCCCATTGTTCGGCGTGCCTGCGAAAAAGGGATAGAAGTCACAAGCGGTTTTATCACCGGATTTCCGCAAGAAAAGCTCGAGGATATAGCCGACACGATGCGGCTCATCATGGAATTGTGCCTTGCAGGAGACAGAGGTGTATCTCTACTGGATTTCTGGCTGCTCGTTCCTTTTCCCGGGTCCCCGCTGTTTGAGCAGTACGGACATACGCTTTCTCTTGACGAACGGCTCTCGGATTTTGCGGTGCATCCCAAAACTCCGGTTGATATACGGTTCATCAAGCAATACCCGAAAGTGTTCTCCACTCTGTATCATTATGCTTCTGAATACCTTGAAAGAGACATCTTCCTTCGCGTGATCTACTTGATGGCGAACCTTAGTTACATGCGCTACACGTCGTTCATTCTGTTGAAGGACAACCGCTTCGGTTTTCCTGAGAAGTTCCTGGAACAACTTCAATTGCTGGAACTTCCATCGGGCAACATTTACAACAGCTTGGGCCATCTTTCAGAGTTAGTCGGAGTCTGCGAATTCATAAAGGCCGTTTTTGGCGGACCGGAATTCGAATATGATTTGATACATGAATTGATGAAATTCGATTTGGTCTGGCATGCGGTCAGGTTCTCCGAGGAAGATGACAGGCCGATTCGAATCGAGGATTTCAGCTACGACATCATCGGATTCATAAAAGAAGCAAGATCAAACCGATTCACGCGGCTCCCGAAATCGGTCAACAGGGAGTCGTGCTCAGTCCTTTTCAGGAAGAGCGGGGAAACGTCAGTGGACGTGGTGAGGATGCCCGCCTTGTTTAACAAGAAAACTGGAACTGGCTGCGGGTGATGGCCATCCGAAACGCGATACGGTTTCGAATTCAGACAAGCAATGATTGAGGAGAGCTTTTTTGCAAGAAGTTCTTCTCCGCTCTCAGTCACAGTACATAACCTGCAGGCGAGAACCGTCCTCTACTATCTCAAGTTCGGGGATTGCTTCGAATGGCTTCAAACGACATAATCCGCATGAACAATTCCGAAGGCAATAGAATGCTCACGCGTATGATTTTTGGTATATTGATCAGAAATATCGATGATCCCACCAGGAAAGGGAAGGTGTCATGACCTTACGACTCACGTTATCGATGATACTCATTCTCATTCCTTTTCTGACTATGATAAACGCGGCTGAAAATACATCAGGAAAAGAGGAATGGGATATCTCGGGCACTTGGGAAGCGTCAGCCAAAGGCGGGCAAATAGTAGTGAAGGTACAACAAAATGGAAACGCAATCTCTGGAGTCGCTCACCACAATCATTCTGCCGGCAGCGCCTCTTACCCCTTTTCCGGAAGCATCGTCGGGGGCAATATTTACGTGTCGGTCCCTGGTGGTCCATCTTTTACCGGCCATATGATTTCCCAGAATTCGGCAGCAGGCGTAGTCCGGACCGCCCGAGGTCGCCAAATACCTGTCCACGCATCTCGCAAATGAGGCGATGAACACCTCGTCGCATAGTGATAGCCGCCTCACCCAGGCATGAGGACGTCGCAGTGCCGACAGCTTTGGCGCCATCTATGATTCTTGTTGTATGTCTGAATGCGAATTGAAACGATGCAGCGCAGCGTGAGTTCGATGAGAAGACCACCCTGCCAGTCTCTGCCTGCCCAAGAGTCACCTGTTTGAAGACGAACTGGTATCAAACGAGCCTCCTGATTGATCAAGGTTTGTGGTAGAGTCTTTCGGTGCAACACGTCTTCACATCGAGAATGACACTCGGAAAGTAAGGATAAACAATGGCGGGGATTGAAATATCAACGGTTTCGAGCAGATCGGATTTGGACCGATTCATCGATTTGCCCTGGAAAATATACGCTGGAGACAACAATTGGGTGCCGCCACTAAAGAAACAGGTGCGACGTATACTGGACACATCAGTTCATCCGTTCTGGAAATTCTCAGAACGGGAGCTTTTTCTTGCGCGGCGAGGTTCGGAAGTCGTCGGCCGCATAGCAGCAATCGTAGATAACAATTACAATAGTTTTCACGATGAAAAAATGGGAGCGTGGGGCTTTTTTGAGTGTGAGAACGATCCTGAAGCCGCTGCCGCTCTCTTCTCTGCCGCTGAAATGTGGACATCAGGGAAGGGAATGACATTTCTCAGGGGACCGCTGAATCCCTCCACGAATTATGAAGTAGGGATGCTTATAGAGGGCTTCGAATCTCCGCCCACAGTAATGATGACTTACAATCCGACCTATTACATTCCGCTGGTGGAGTCGTGCGGCTTCGAAAAAGAAAAGGACCTGGTGGCCATACTGGTTCTACCCAATGACAGAGCAGACGCGAGGGTGCAAAGGCTAGCCTCTCGCGTGACCAGGAACAAGAATATTTACGTGCGGACTGCAAACAAGAAAGCTTTTGACTCAGAGATGGAAATAGTCAAGGAGATCTATAATTCCGCCTGGTCTCGAAACTGGGGATTCGTTCCCATGACTGAAGAAGAAATGACCGACATGGGCAAGGAGTTGGTCCCTGTGATGGACCCTGAACTCGTGTTCTTCATCTACTATGACGATCAAGCAGTGGGAGTCGCTCTGGTTTTACCCGACGTAAATCCGCTCTTGAAAAGGCTCAATGGGAAGATCGGCATCAGGGGTTTGCTCAAAATATTATTGCACCGCAAGGAGATCAAAGGATTGAGAGGGCTCATCCTCGGCTTTAAGAGAAGCCATCAGAGATTGGGGCTGCCGCTGGTGGCATTCGATCACATAAACCGAGTGGCCAGGGGTAAGTACGAATACCTCGAACTGGGCTGGAACCTTGAAGACAACGACGACATAAACAAATTTGAAATACAGGCCGGCGGGCGAATTCACAAGAAGTACAGAATATTCAGAAAAACCCTTGTGCCTGAAGGAATATGAGGCCGGCGCAGCGGGTCTGGTTGCAGACCCACGACGGAGCGGTAGTCCTTATACGAGTTCGCTTTAAAGTCAGTCAGATTGTGAGGGAACCTTCTTTGGTCAAGAAAGTCCCCCCATTATTCCATGCTCATAGCAGCTGCCCGAAATGGTGTCCATTTCCTCGTCATTCCTGCGAAGGTGGGAATCCAGAGTCTGGGACCGGATCAAGTCCGGGGTTAAGACACTACTCCCGTAAATGGGACCGGAATTATGGCAATTCCCATATGTGATACCATTTCTCTTTCAAATATGTAGAATTGGGGGGGAACTTCTTATAAGAAGTTTCTCCCCAATTCTTCCTTCTTTGAACGCAAATCCGTATAACACTTTCCCCAGCGCTGTTGCCGCCACCAGATTCGCAGCCTAGTGGTCAAAAGCAAAACAATTCCA
>JACRDE010000185.1 GCA_016212935.1 Desulfomonile tiedjei
GAATGTGGGAATTGATCGTAGATGGAACTCTGATCAAGCACTCGGTCGCGAGTTTGTTCAGGGTGACGGTCGGATTTTATTTGGCGGTGTGTCTTGGAGTGCCCCTAGGAATTGTGATCGGGTGGTGGAAGACCGGCCAGGTTATTTTCAATTCCTTTATTCAATTCTTGAGGCCCATATCTCCGCTTGCCTGGATACCCCTTGCGATGCTGTGGTTTGGCATCGGAGACAAGCCTGCGATCTTTCTGATTTTTCTATCCAGCTTTTTCCCGCTCCTTGTCAGCACTATTAATGCGGTTAACCATATCAACTCCCTGTATTTTCAAGTGGCAGCAAATTTCAACTTCAGCAAGCTGGAGACAATTTCTCTTGTAATATTCCCAGCGATCTTGCCGGCCGCTATGCCTGCGCTGAGAATCAGTCTCGGGATAGCGTGGCTGGTTGTGGTCGCTGCCGAGATGATAGCAGTGAAGTCCGGTCTCGGGTATTTGATTTTGGATTCTCGCAATGCCCTACGGATGGACTATGTCATGGATGCGATGATTGCCATAGGAGTGATAGGAATCTGTTTGGACCGCATTATGGTGAGATTGAACAAGATCGAATCTGTATCATGGGGATCGTTGTGAATGGGCAGAATCGAAATTAAGGAAATGTGCAAAGAATTCGTTGAACGTCGGGGAGCTCCTCGCGTTATAAATTCGGATCCCGATCTGCACAAAGGGGGCCATTTACTGGTCTTGGACCGCATAAGCCTGAATTTTGACGACGGGGAACTGGTCTGCCTGCTCGGGCCTTCAGGCTGCGGCAAGACGACCTTGGTTCGCATCATTGCAGGATTCGAGACTCCCTCCGCAGGATCCGTGTTGATCGACGAGAAACCCGTTGCCGGTCCGAGTTCTGACAATATTTTCGTGTTTCAGCACAACGGTCTTTTGCCTTGGATGACCGTTTGGGAAAATGTTCGGCTCGGATTGCGGCACATGCGAGACCGCAAGGAGATGGCCACACGCATCCGAGAATATCTCGACGTGGTAAACCTCACGGGTTTCGAGGCTCACTATCCTCATCATCTTTCCGGTGGAATGCAACGCAGGGCGGAACTGGCCAGGGCACTGGTGGTAAACCCGGAAGTCTTGTTTATGGATGAGCCATTCGCAGGCCTTGACTTCCTGACCAGGCTGAAGATGAGAGAAGAAATAATTAATATGCATGAGTTCATTCATAAAACCATTCTTTTCATTACCCACGACATTGAGGAAGCCCTGGAGATGGCAGACAGAGTGGTGGTTTTCAGCGATCGCCCCGCACAGGTGCGCATGAACCTGAAGCTCGATTTTCCACATCCTCGTGATTTTACTAAAGATACGGCGCTGGAGGACATACGACGGTCGGTTTACACAGAACTTGGGGTCCACTATGCCCTCTGAGCCATCCCCGAAGAGACGATTATCGACTGGCTGGCGGATTATCCTGGGGGCGGGAATTTGGCTGATCTTCATTTCCGGAGTTCATTCCCTGGTGAACGTTGATCGGCATTCCAGAAAAATCGTGCGAATGGGCTACATGCCCGTAGTAACGAATTTGGCGGCCCCGTTGTTGGACTACGCGAGCCGTTCAGGTACGGGGATACAGTTTGAGGCACTCAAGTTTTCATCCTTTGCCGAGATGGGAGAATCGCTTCGAAACGGACACATTCATGCTGCCTTCATAATAGCGCCTTTGTCGATTGTGCTGCACCAGCAAGGGGCCGGAGTAAAGCTGGTATATATCGGAAATCGCCACGAAAGCACTCTTGTTTGCAGAAAGGATCTCAAGGTCAAGTCCTTCGCAGACCTCGCCGGAAAAACCATCGCTGTTCCTATGCGTTATTCCGGTCATAATATAGCGACAAGGATGTTGGGCGAACGCTTCGGCCTCTCCGGCTCAAATCTCAATATTGTCGAAATGAATCCGCCGGACATGCCTTCGGCGCTGGCCACAGGTTCCCTGGACGCTTATTTCGTGGGCGAACCTTTCGCGGCAAAGACTGTGCACGCAGGAGAATCCCAGGTTGTGTACTATGTCGAACAGTTCTGGCCCAATTTTATCTGCAATCTGATGTTGGTGAAACAGGACTTCATAGATCTAGATCCCGAGGCCGTCAGCCTGCTGGTGCAGGCTGCTGCCAGATCCGGGATGTGGGCGAAGAATAACGTGAAGACCGCGGCTGAAATCGTTTCAAAGTATTGGAATCAACCAGCGGACCTGGTCGAATATGCGATGAATACTCCGCTGAACAGGGTAGTATTCGACAAGTTCGTTCCCAAATACGATGAAATGCAGAACCTCTCGGACCTGATGGTCAAGTTCAAGCTTCTGGAAGGCAACGACATTCAAGGACTGATAGACGATTCTTTTGCCAAGAACGCGAACCTTGACGGGATCTCTGACATCAAGAGCATACTGAACCCGCCAAAAGAATAATGCCACATCGCATTCAAACGAGGAAGAATCGGGAAGGCCACTTTTGCCAGAGAGTCCTATCCTGAATGTCCAACTGATCAAAGCTCTACGCCGAGACGCTTCCAAACGGATTCGCCTTCCTTAATCCCGATCACCTTTATATGCGGATACGTGCTGAAGAGGAAATAAAACAAGGGGAGCACGCCCAAGAGTATAATGGTCAGGTCAGGAATGATCCTTATAGTCCCGAGCACATGCACAAACGTGCCTTCAAAGAAAGACGCGTCCCTGGCCACCCAGAGCCCGTATTTGAAACTCGTCCAAGTCTGGAGGACGCCCACAGGGAATAGCGTCCCGAGGGTCAACATCAACAATCCGCCGTTAAACCCGTAAAAACATAGCTTCAAGATTTTGTCGTTCCAATGCGCCTTCTCAACGATGCCTCTCCATGAGAACAGCAGAAGCGCAATGGACAGCATGCCGTAAACGCCGAACAAGGCGCCGTGACCGTGATTCATGGTGAGATAAGTGCCGTGTTCGTAGTAGTTGACAATAGGGAGATTTATCAAAAACCCGAATACTGCGGCGCCAAGAAAATTCCAGAAAGAAGAAGCCACAAGGAAATACAGCGGCCATTTGTATGGGAACTCCTTGCCTTCTTTGACTATTGACTTGTACTCCAGTAGCCCCCGAACAACCAACCCGAAGAGGGGTATGGGTTCCAATGACGAGAAAACCGACCCTACGGCCAGCCAAAAGGAAGGTTGCCCAAACCAAAAAAAGTGGTGAGCGGTCCCGAGTATCCCACTCAAGAAGACTATGGATGCCGTGAAGTAAGCCACCATCAGAGCGCCCTTGGCCGAAGCCAGTCCCATGGTCACCAGCAGTAATGATATGACAGCTATGCCGAAGAACTCGAAAATACTCTCAACCCAGATGTGGACCACGAACCACCGCCAATAATCCGCAAGTGTCAGGTGCGACCCTTTCCCATACAACAGACCGAACGCAAAGAATAACACCACCAATACTGCGCTGATTACATAGAACAACAGCAAACCGGAGAACTCGTCTCTGTGACGCAGCTTGATATGATGGGAAATCGGCCTGTACACAATGATCAGCCATCCTATCAATCCCACAAAAAGCAGGATCTGCCAAACACGGCCAAGCTCCAGGAATTCCCATCCCTGATGCCCGAACCAAAACCACATGTCGCCAAGGTAGCCTTTAATTCCCGCAATTTCACCGATCAGGCTCCCACCGGCAACAAGAAGCACAGCGACAAACAACAGCTCTACGAGAAGCCCCTGTTTCTTTGGCTCGATTCCGCCCATTATCGGCGCGATATATATGGCTGAGGCGATCCATGTGGTCATTATCCAAAATATCGCCAACTGCAAGTGCCAGGTCTTGGCCCAACTGTAAGGGATGTAGTCAGCAACGAATTGCAGGTAAAAGCTGGCCGTATGAATGGTATAGTGAGCAAGCAGTCCTCCGAAATTCGTTTGCAGGAGAAACAGAACCGTTACCACCAGGAAGAATTTCGCTGCCTTGCTCTGGCTCGGGGTAAGCGGCATATCCACCAGCTTTTCGGCAAGCTGAACCCCTCTGGCCGGTCCGTACCACAACCCGTAATTGTGCACCATGAAAATGAATATTCCGAACACTACGAGTAAAGCCAGTATCCCTCCCAGAGACCACACATAAGTCTCAGTGGTAGGGACGTTCCCCACAGTCCGGTCTGCGGGCCAGTTGTTGGTATAACTGTAATCCTCTCCCGGTCTGTTGGTTGAAGCTACCCACGCGGTCCAAAAGAAGAACCGACCTATCTGGAGGCGATCCTCTATTGTCGCAACTGTGTTGGGAAGGAATCCGTATCTCACATCGCCCTGATGGAAAGTTCTGTCCCAATGTTGCACCACTTTCTCCAGAGCAATTGTTTGAGCCCCTGTGAGCGTCAAAGTGTCCGTGGCAGGGTCATATCGATTCGTTCGTATTTCTCTGATTGATTTCAGGCCGACAATTTCTTTTTCCAGATCGTTCAGTTCACCGTAAGGCTTCGCGTAATCCTGGCTGCTCAAGTAATCTCTGACTGCATCGCTTTCGATGTGGAGGCTTGTCGCGGAGAATTCCGACCCTCGCTGGGAACCGTGTCCCCAGACGCTTCCATGATCCATCAGCCCGCGACTCTGGAACACATCCTGGCCGGCAAGTATGTCGGCCTTTGTGAATAGGACCTTTCCGTCGGGACTGACCACTTTTCCTGGATAAGGCGGCAATCGGTCCTGAGCCAAAAGCCCGCCCAGAATCAATACAGCCAGAGAAATAACAAAGCTAAAGATCGCGGCCCATTTCAATTTAGCAATGGTCATCACACCCTCCTCGGTTCATGTGGATGGAGATGGCAGACACACAAACACTATTCCAGTGTGCTTCAGAAGGTCCTGAGCGAACCACTCGACTCACATAGAATTGATTATGATCGGGCATGTCTCTTACGCGTAGCTTTAGGAAATAGAGGCCCTAATTATCACGAATTGGCCGAGCTACCGCATTTCCATTTGCGCTAAAATGCGTTCTGTGCTTCGACTTTCAAGCTATTGACCCATTTAACTAATTGACCAAGTTATACCTTTTGCAAATACTCAAGTTACAGAACGAGTGTCATTGCGAGGAGTGATACGACAAACAAGCTGTTCTTGCTGTTTGGGAGCGTGCACCCGGCTTGCGTCCTCGCAACGACAGATGAATTCTCTTTCAAGCCAATGATTCCGACGAGAAATCATGCGACCAGCTTCTGCTTCTTCAAAATATCACCGCTCGCGCTGATTACTACCTGCTCCATGGGAACGGTCTTGCCTGCCAGTTCCATTGCCCTTTTTACGATCAGAGGTAATCCAGAGCAGCAAGGTACTTCCATAACAACCACTGTGACGCTCTTGATTGTATTCGCGTGGAAAATCTGAGCGAATTTTTCCACGTAGGACTGAGCGTCGTCGAACTTCGGGCAGCCGATCATTACGGCCTTACCCTCAAGGAAATCTCTGTGAAATGCAGGATATGCGATAGGAGTGCAATCAGCGGCAACCAGGAGGTCCGCGTTTCTCAAAAACGGCGCTGTTGGCGGTACGAGCCTTATTTGCACGGGCCAATGCCTTAAGGCAGAAGAGGCCTGGGAATGATGTTCTTCAGGCATCTGCGAGTAAACGGGTCTGTTGAACGTCTGCAGAGTTGCCGAGGGGCATCCGCAAGCCAAAGTCTTCTCCTGTGGGGCTTCCTCCTGTTTGAGCTCTTCGAGGTGCTCGTGTACCGCTTCCTCGTCAAAGTCGTCGGCATCTCTCTGTATGACCTTGAGTGCCCCGGTGGGGCAGCCGCTCAGACATGCGCCGAGTCCGTCACAATATCGCTCTGACACCAGCTTAGCCTTCCCGTCCACGATTTCCAATGCTCCCTCTGCACAGGTTGTGATGCACTGGCCGCAGCCGTCGCAGAGTTCTTCGTCTATCTCTATTATGTTGCGTTTTACTTTCATTTTCGAGTCCTCTTTCGGTATTCGCTCGGGAAAGCTTTTGTTCACAGGGATGAGGCGTTCCCGTTGCCGTCTCCCAGGAGAATGCTGCGAGCCAGTTCCCGGCCGCTATTTGTCAGAAATTCGGAATCAACCAGCTCCAAGAGTCGAGTCCGTTCAATGGGTGATTTCTTATGTCTCTCCTCAAGGTTGGCCATGCGGTCGGCATCGTAGACCACCTTGAAATTTGCTGTTTCATCGGGCCTGGGATGATGATGGTGGCCCACTATGTCGCATACTTCATCTATCAAGGGTTCTGCCGCATCCAGTTTGGTCAGTATCTCCCGAGCGACCGCTGGTCCTTCCAATTCCTGATAGACTGCTTCAGTGCTGCCGTGCTTGATCTCAGCTTGTTTGCTTCCGATATCGTGGAGATACGCGGCAGATAACACCACGGCCGGATCGCCCTTTTCTGCCTGCACGAGACGTTCCGCGTGGCGGGCAACCTTGGCCGAGTGTCCGATCCGCTTGAAATCGTTCTTGAAATACATTTTCATTTCAACCGCTACACGGTCTTTGAAGAGGTCTTCCTTTTGTTTGATCAACTCGGGCGGAAGGTCTCCGAAACAGTGCTCTGCGAATTTGCAGTGAGCCGCACAGCCGAAATCCATTTTCGGGTTCAAGACTTGGTGCCCACATTTCTTGCATCTGCGCCTGGTCTCGTCTTTGAAGAATTCCACAGTCGCACCACATTTGGGACATTCCGCCTCAAAAATCGCATCAAACTTCCAGAATCTGGGATCTTGGCCTGGGCACTTCATGGGTCTGTCCTCCTTCCCTTCCGTCCCGCTGCGGAGGGCGGCCCCCAAGAGCCGCCCCTTTTCCGATCAGCCGAGAATCGCCTTCAAGTCTTCGTCAGGCGTACTGATTGGCTTGATATCGAAGTTCTGAACCAGCACGTTCAGCACGTTGGGTGTTATGAATGCGGGAAGGCTCGGTCCGAGCCGTATTCCCTTTATTCCGAGATGGAGCAGCGTCAACAGGATGGCAACAGCTTTCTGCTCATACCAGGAACACACCATGGAGAGCGGCAGTTCGTTCACGCCCACGTTGAATGCTCCGGCCAGAGCTACGGCTATCTGAATTGCCGAGTACGCGTCGTTGCATTGCCCGACGTCCAGAAGCCTTGGGATGCCACCGATATCGCCCAGATCCTTGTCAAAGAAACGGAATTTGCCGCAAGCCAGAGTCAACACAACGCAATCATTGGGAACCTTTTCGACGAATTCCGTGTAGTAATTTCGGCCGGGCTTAGCGCCGTCACACCCTGCAACCAGGAAGAAGTGGCGAATGGCTCCGCTCTTAACCGCATCAATGACTTGGCCGGCTACCGACATTACGGCGTTCCTGCCGAATCCGCACATGACAGACTTCCCGTCGGAATCTCCATCAAAACCGGGCATTTCAATGGCCTTTTGTATGACTGGAGCAAAATCCTTTGTCGCTATGTGTTTTGCTCCAGGCCAACCCACCAGGCCCGTGGTGAAAATGTTGTCCATGTAAGACTCTTTAGGTCTCTGGATGCAATTCGTGGTCATGAGAATGGCGCCCGGGAATTCAGCGAATTCTTTTCGCTGATTCTGCCAGGCGGTGCCGAAGTGACCAAAGAAATGCGGGTACTTCTTGAGTTCCGGATAGGCGTGTGTGGGCAGCATTTCGCCGTGGGTGTAGATGTTGATGCCCTTGCCTTCAGTCTGCATCAGGAGCATCTCAAGGTCCTTGAGATCGTGACCGGACACAAGAATCGCCTTACCCTTTTTGTGACCCAACGGGACTTTGGTGGGAACTGGATGCCCGTACGTCCCGGTATTGGCTGCGTCAAGCAATTCCATGGCCCGCAGGTTTACTGCTCCGCATTTCAATACTAGACCCACCCAGTCTTCGAGGCCCAGATCGTCTCTCAGGGTCGCGGCGAGTCCCTCGTGAACGAATGCGTATACGCTGTCGTCCTCCTGCCCCAGAATCTGGGCATGATCAGCATATGCGGATACTCCTCTCAAGCCGAGAATCAATGTATGTTTCAGAGACCTGATGTCCGGATTCTCTTTGGTTCCTGGCCGGAATCCCACTTCCTGCGACTGATTTATCATGCCTGCCATGTCCGCAGCAGGCTGGAAAGTTGCAGTGGGGTCAGTGAAATCGACCTTACCTCCTGCAGCCTTCACCTTATTCTTAAGGCTCTCGCGGAGTGTCGTGGTGTTTCGAATCATGGGAACGAATCTATCCGCATCAAAATCCACGTTTGTAAGGGTAGAAAACAGGGCCTGCACTGTAAACACGTTGGCTTCTCGGTCCACAATCCCGACTTTTCTGCCTTCCACGGCATACAGTGAAAGGCCCTTCAGCGCGTAGGTAAGCAAGTCTTGAAGCGCTGCAACTTCAGGCGATTTTCCGCAAACGCCCACCTTGGTGCATCCTGTTCCGAATGCAGTCTGTTCACACTGATAACAAAACATTTCCTCGCTCATGTGCTCTCCCTCCTCGTCTTATTTCCGGCAACCCGGTTTTCGGTTCAACTTTCGTTGGTTCGTTCGTCCTTTTCTATATAAGTAAACCAATGCTAATTTATGTGCCTTGACTTAAGTCAACCGTTTTCATTCTTTTCATTTTTGTTCAATTTTTTCGTCTCCCCTTCCCTGTTGTTGAGAAAACCTGCACCGGTTCTGTTGAGAACTTCGCCAAAACGCTCCCCATTGGAATTATGAGCCATGTGGTGATTCAGACATTTTTCCATGATTTCCAATAGTTGGTCTTTCGAGTGAATCCCCTGAAGCTCCTCTGCCAGTTGGGGATGACGCCCAAGCTTTCCTCCCACAACTATTCGATATCCTTGAGTTTCAACATTCAGCGCGCCCGTCGGACAAATATTCACACACTGACCGCAATACAGACATTTCTTCAGATCCAACTGCGCTATATCGGTAACTGGGTCCATTTCAATTGCCCTCTCCTTGCAGACGGCAACGCACGCGCCGCAGCCTGTGCAGGAATGCTCGGAAATACGCGGCCGCACCGCGCCGATTATTCCGAAATCCACTATTTGTGGCCTGGAACACGAGTTAGGGCAGTCCGATATTGAGACCCTGAACTCATGATGCATCTTCAGAGGGCCATCTACTTTCGCCTTGAGAAAGTCCCGGAGCTTTTTACCTGAAAGCATTCTTTCCAACTCTGCCACCAGACCGTCGTCCGCTACGGCCCTGTTTGGGCACCCGCTGGGGCCGAAGCACGTCTCTAACTGGTGTCCCTTGACTTCCTCTTCCATGTTCTCGAGGTATCTGCGTTTGCAGGCCGTCACATGTTCCAGGGTCACCTGGTTCGCTTTGCGACGCGAGGCCTCTTCTTCCACTCTTTTCCTCACGCGGCGTCGAACGAAAAAGGGAACTTTGGACACTGCTTCTTCGGCCTCTTTTGTCCATTTCATGGATTACCTCCGGAGTGTGCGCTGATACGAATTCGCAATCAATGAAGCAAAATCGGGGAAACACTTCTTAAAAGAAAAGGTTTCCCAGATCTTACTGCTTTGAAAGCGCATCAGTATGAGAGACTCTATTAACGAGGCGCGGGGGGACGGTCATACTCGCTGCGCAATCGTTCGTCTCATGACTAAACAACATCTGTCGACTGCAAAACAGGCGTTCGACGTAACCTTCTTCCTTATCTCTTGACCTGTCGATCATTTTGACTGAGTGTCTTCAGGAATACACTGACTCTATTTACTGTCGCCCAGTGAACTTTTTGTCATAATTCACGGCCATGGGACTCACCATAAAGAGTATAATAATTCCCTATGGATCGTGCCTTGACTTAAGTCAAAATCAGTTGTTCAGGCAAAATAATCTTGGATTGGAGCCCGGACGTGGAACTTATTCAGAAAATTGCACGAATCCCGCTATTCGAGGGACTGCCTCAGGATCAGCAGCAAGAGCTCGCAAACATAGCTCAACAGAAATCATTTGAACGCGGTAGGACCATCTTCTCCGAAGGTGAGCCTGCGAACGGTTTCTTCGTAGTAATGTCCGGCAAGGTGAAGATCTTCAAGATTTCACCCGAAGGC
>JACRDE010000184.1 GCA_016212935.1 Desulfomonile tiedjei
CTGATGCCTGATCGGGTCCAGAAGAGCCGGAACGTCAATCCCGTTCGGGCACCGTGCACCGCATGTGTGACAAGTCAGGCAGAGCCACAGGCTCTTGGAATCCAATATGCGGTCAACGTTTCCCAGCACGGCGAGCCGCACTAGTTGATGAGGAAGCAGATCCATCTCCGCTGCCATGGGGCATCCAGCGGAACACTTGCCACACTGGTAACATTGATTAATCACCGAGGCCAAATCCGCGATAGGTCCAGATAGGCGGACAGAGCCCTGATTAAAGGCTTGCTGCATTTCATTCTCCTGTTTACAGGCTCATGCTGAGTAGCAATCCCCTCAATTTTCTAACAGGAGGCAAGCAAGCCGCCGGCCTCCCGAGAATCGTCAATACTGATTGCGAGAAATCCTATGAAGCGCTTTCCAAGAGAGCGTCGATTTCTTGGAACACTTGATCATCCCTGAAGTGCTGGAGCTCGATGGCCTTTGCGGGACAAACAGAGGAACAGATGCCACATCCCTGACACAATGCCGGAACGATTTCAGCAACGTGCTCCTCGGTGATACGCGGTGCCCCATAGGGGCAAAGTCTCACGCATGTCAAACAAACAGCGCACTTGGAACCGTCAACTTTGGAGATAACTCCAGGGAAGGTCATTTCATCTTTGCTCAGGATGATGGCCGCCCTCTGGGCAGCGGCTGTGGCCTGTGCAATTGACTCGTCTATTGGCTTGGGGTAGTGGGCAAGGCCCGCGAGGAACACACCCTCAGTGGTGAAGTCCACCGGGCGGAGTTTCATATGGGCTTCCACAAAGTACCCGTTGGAGTTGACTGTCACCTTGAACAATTGACCGAGTTGGCGAGTGCTCTCGCCGGGGTCCACCGCTGCGGCCAACGTCAAAAGATCCGCCGTAATGCTGATGTTTTCGTCCAGCACAGGATCGCGGACCACCACCTTCACCTTGTCGCCCGCGGCTTCCACTGTGGGCTTTGTTTCAGGGTCGAACCGCACGAATACCGTTCCACCCTTGCGGGAATCAGCGTAGTATTTCTCCAACAACCCGTAGGTCCTGAGGTCACGATAGAGAATGTAGGTTTTAGCGTCGGGATTGATCTCTTTGAGTCTTTCGGACAGGCGTACCGACCCGGCGCAGCAGATCTTCGAGCACCATGGTCGCTCGTCGCAGCGGGACCCTACGCATTGGATGAAGACGGCGCTCTTGACATTTTTCAGCGTGGGATCTCCGGCTATGATTCGCTCTTCCAGCGTATGCTGAGTAACAACGGCCGGGTGTTCCCCGTACAGGTATTCCTTGGGCTTGGATTCCACTGCGCCAGTAGCGATGAGAGCTGCACCGAATTCCAAATCCTGGGAGCTGCCGTTGAAGGACACCTTGCCTTTGAAATGCCCGACATGACCCGTAAGATCACCAAAAGACGCGCCCTTGAACACCTGAACCTTTGGGTGGGCTTCCACCTTCGAAATCAAATCGGTAACGAACGGCCTAACGGGTTCGCCGTGAATGGTCTTCTCAATGGAAAGAGCGTTTCCGCCTAACTTATCGGATTTTTCAACAAGGTAGACGTCGAATCCTTGATCGCCCAGGTTCAACGCGGAAGTCATTCCAGCAACGCCTCCACCGAGAACCAGTGCGTTGGGGCAGACTTCCATCTTGCCTTTTTCCAGAGGAGCAAGCAGCTGCGCCCTGGCAACGGCCATTCTAGCTAAATCCATGGCCTTCAGGGTGGCTTCTTCCTTGTGTGAGGCATGGACCCAGGAACACTGATCCCGAATGTTCGTCATGGTGAAAAGGTACGGGTTCAACCCTGACTTTTCCATGGTCAACTGGAACATGGGCTCGTGGGTTCTGGGGCTGCATGCTGCCACAACCAGACGATTGAGGCGATTTTCTTCAATTATCTTGAGGAACGCCTCCTGGGTATCTTGAGAGCATGTGAAGAGTCTCTCCTCGGCTATTACCACATTGGGCAGCGTTCTTACGTGCTCAACCACCCTGGGCACATCAACAGTGTTGGCGATGTTAATGCCGCAACGGCAAATAAAAACCCCTATTCTAGGCTCCTCCTCGGAAATGTCTCTCTGCGGAGGAAATTGAATCTTCGTTGTCATGGTATTTCTGGCAGTTGCCAAAAGCTTGGAAGAAGCGCCCGCTGCTGCGGATGCTTCCATGACCGTTTGAGGAATATCCTTGGGCCCCTGGAGCATGCCGGCAACGAAAACACCGGGCCTTGTGCTGCTCACGGGCTCAAAGGAGGTGGTCGCGCAGAACTTGGACTCGTTGAGCTCCACTCCCAGCTTCTCGGCCATGGCTCTGGACTCTTCCGAGGTCCTGAGACCCACAGCCAGAACCACCATGTCGAAGGTTTCTGTTGAGAGCTTCTGGCTCTCGTCCAAATATGTGATACCAAGATTGTGAGTGATCGGGTCTTCAACAACCCTGCTGATCATGGAATGAATGAAACGGACTCCGCCTTCGTTCTTGGCTCGTTCGTAGTACGCGTCGAAGTCCTTTCCGTAAGCCCGGATGTCCATGTAAAAGATAGTGGGTTCTATGTTTGAGTCGTGCTCTTTGGCGATTACTGCTTCCTTTATGGAAGCCATGCAGCAGATCGAGCTGCAATGGGGCATACCCTTTTGTGCGTCTCTGGAACCCACGCACTGAATCCAGGCGACCTTCTTGGGGTGTTTGTCGTCGGAGGGTCTTTTCACCTCGCCAGCGTTGGGGCCGGAAGCTGACAACATGCGCTCGAATTCCATATTAGTGAGCACGTTGGGCGCTGTTCCGTACGAAAACTCTCCCCGGATCTTGTCCGGATTGATCATCTCGTAACCGGTTGAGAGGATGATCGTTCCCACCTTGACGGTGAGCAGTTCGTCATCCATGGTGTGATCCACAGCCTCGGCGGGGCAGGCTTTTACGCACTCCATACATTCCGAGCAGACTCCGCAGTTGAGGCAACGGTTGGCCTCTCTGACTGCTTCATTCTCCGCAAAAGCCAACTCAACCTCAGAGAATCCCTTCCGCTCCGCGGGCGACAGTTCGGCACTCTTGGCTCTGGCTTCCGGCCTGATATTGGGAATAGGCGGATATTCGGGATTGTCCGTGCCCGTCCAGGGCCGGCCCTCATACATGTCTTCGCCTTTTATCTGACGAGATATTGATTCGGCTGCTTGTTTCCCCGCGGCCACTGCTTCCACGACTGTTGCCGGGCCTGTGCCCGCGTCGCCGCCTGAAAACACGCCAGGTATTGAAGTCGCGTACGAGATGGGATCGACAGCAATAGTGTTTCTTCGAGTGCGCTCAAGATCCTGGATGCCGTCCCAAAGGGCAGGGTCAATGATCTGGCCGATAGCGGGAATTATGGTATCAACGTCAACCACGAATTCCGAGCCTTGAATTGGGACAGGGCGCCTGCGGCCGGAATCGTCCGGCGGACCCAGTTCCATTTTTATGCATTTCAGTCCGCTGACATTTCCGTTGCTGGAGACAACTTCGACTGGAGCAGTTAGGAACTGGATTTTTACGCCCTCTTCGATAGCCGCATCCACTTCCGCCATGAAAGCTGGCATTTCCTGTCTGGAACGCCGATAGAGTATATGGACGTCAGCCCCCAATCGGCTGAGTATCCTGGCAGCGTCTATGGCAACGTTTCCACCACCGATGACCGCTGCTTTCTTTACACCGTTGGCCGGTTTGCCCAAAGCCGCGTCCCGAAGGAAATCAACTCCCTGAATCACTCCTTGGGTATTTTCTCCGGGGATGGCTAGACTCGCGCCCTTCTGACACCCTACTGCCAGATAAATCGCCTTGTAGCCCTGATCCTTGAGATCCTGGACGGAGAAGTCTTTGCCCAGAGCGGTATTTGTTTTTGCCTCAACACCGAGGCTAAGGATATGCTGAATTTCTTTTTCCAGGACGTCCCTGGGAAGCCTGTATTCGGGAATCCCAACTCTAAGCCAGCCTCCTAGGACGGGCCCGGCTTCGAAAATTGTTACCTTGTATCCTTCCAGAGCCAGATAATAAGCAGCGGAAAGACCGGCAGGCCCTGAACCGACGATGGCCACCTTTTCTTCACGAGGAGTGATTTCAGGCAAAGTCAGGGACGAATAATCAATCTGGTCGGCTGCAAATCTCTTCAATTTGCAGATGGAAACAGGTTGGTCTTTCTCGGCCCTGCGGCATACGGTCTCGCAGGGATGAGGACAGACCCGGCCCAAAACCCCGGGAAGAGGAAGTTGCTTATAAATTAGCTCAACGGCTTGCTTGTATTTTCCCTGAGTGATCAGCTGAACATAGCCCTGAACGTTAATATGGGCAGGGCATGTCATGACGCAGGGAGCGCGGTCTGCCTTGTCAATAACGAACGTCTGAGGAATAGTTTGGGGAAAGAGCCTATAAGTCGCGGATCTTTTGCTGAGATCCTCATCAAACTTGTTAGGCAGGTGAACCGGGCACACGCTCGCGCAATCGCCGCATGCCTTGCATCGGTCTTTTCTGATGTATCTGGATTTCTGCCGGATTGTGACCGTGAAATTGCCTTCTTGCCCCTGGACGTCTGCCAGTTCGCTGTAAGAAAGGAGCTCTATATTTGGGTTCTGTCCCACTGTAACCAGCTTCGGCGAGAAGATGCACGTGGAGCAATCATTGGTGGGGAAAGTCTTATCGAGTTGGGCCATTCGGCCGCCGATTCCCGTCTGATTCTCAACCAGATATACCTTGTAACCTGATTCGGCGAGGTCTAATGAGGCCTGAACTCCGGCAATTCCGCCTCCGACGACGAGGGCGGCGCCTACCACGTCCTTCGGTTGGGCCATAGGAGATTCACCTTCCGAGAGATTTTTTTTGAGTGCGATGGAATGTCTTCTATACTTAGCAGTTGCAGCACTGTCTGTCAATAATTGCGGCGTCGCAATCGGTGACGAAAGCGGGGCTCAATTTCCGTCTGTCCCTATTTGTAGAGAGATGCGTTTTCGAATTTCGCTGAGGAATTGCTCGTCAACTTCAGGATCGGCCGCAGAGAGCAACGTGCAGTTTTGAAACAAAGGTTCTTTGTCGATGGGATACCTGCTGCGAGCAAGTGACTCTCGCCACATGGCGGTGCCTGGGATCGGAGAGAATTCGGCTAGCTTAGGGTGTGCTCCCGCTGCAAGCACGGCTTCTACGTCGGCTTCAATCATTTCCCTGGACTGCCCTGGTAGACCCACCAGAAGGTAGGTCCCGATTTGTTTCCTGGAAAAGCCCGCATCTTTGAGATGCTCAACAGCGGAAAAAAAACCCCGAAAAGCGGTTTTTCCACCCGTCCGAGCGTGGAATTCATCAGACAAACTTTCCAGCCCGATGCGAATCGTCTCAAAACCCCCTCTTTTCATAGCCAGAGCAGTGGCGCGGTCGATAGCGGATGCGTGCAACCCATTTGGTGCATGGATGCGTATTCCCGGCAGCCGTTCGGCTATGTTATCGAGAATCGGGATCGCCTGTTCCTGTGAGTGCACAAGGAACGCGTCATCATAAAGTGCTACGTCTTTGATACCGTATTGCACGCAAGCTCTTTCAATTTCCTGAATCACTTCCTCAGGATCTCGCGTGACGAAGCTCGGCGCCAGAATGCGGGAAGCGCAATAAGCGCACTTGAAAGGGCACCCGCGGGAAGTAATCAGGGGCAAGAACCGCACCTTGCGCATCAAATCAAGTGCAGGGGAAAATTCAAGCGTATTCGCCTGTTCGTCTGCAGCAGAAGCTATTCCGGTCCAGTGAAACAGAAGCTCTGAAAGTCCAGCCTCGCCAGGCCCCGGCAGAACATCATCCGCTCCAGCGCTGATTCGGGCATGGTCGGGAAGGAGCGAGGCGTAGATGCCGCCCAGCAAGATCGGTACGCGGGGATAAGCTTCCCGCAGAAGCTGTACAGTTTCCCTCACGCCCGGATACCAGTAGGTCATGAGACTCGTCACAAGAATTAATGCCGGCCGCGGAATGGACTCCAGGTCCTTTGTCAGTATCTCAGGGGCTATGCCATACCGGCAGTAGGTCCTTCGGATTCCTTGCAGACATTCAGGGCGTGGTATAGGACTTCTGTGGAATCGGCCGTGCGCGTGCGATCGAACCTTGATTCGCGGCATTTCGGGGTGATCCGGATCCACACAGTCGAGCAAACGTGGTTCCCAACCAAGCTTTCTCAGCCTGGACGCCAACACCAGCAGACCCATCGGTCTCGCCCACAGATCGTACGCTGCGAAATCATGTATCCAGGGATTTACAAGGAGAATTTGGGGCCGTTTCATGTTAGTTTGTGTCCTGCACGTGTGCCTTGGTAGTGTGTAACGAAAAATGCCAACAATCAAGGCAACAGACCCTTTCAAGGAGGAAAAGAACCGGAACCGATTGGAGGGTGTATATTATTCGCAGGAGGCGTTGAGAAATTTTTGTTCGCCCGCCCTAAGTCCGGACTCCCGGCTAGGGCTGTCACTTGACTCGAAACGAAAAAAAGGAGGTTCATGACGTGTTCGGGATGAAGGACTTGATTCAGCAAGCGCAAGGCTTGCAAACGAAACTCGCGGACATTCAGGAACAGCTCGCGGGAAAAATCGTGGTGGGCCGCGCGGGCGGAGACATGGTGACTGTCGAGGCTAACGGCGCCCAGGAAATAATGTCAGTGAGAATTGAAAAAGAGCTTCTGGACGCGAACGAGGTTGAGTTTCTTCAAGATCTCATCGTCGCTGCAACAAATGACGCCCTGCGAAAAAGCAGGGATCTCATGGCTCAGGAAATGTCAAAACTCACAGGAGGCCTGCGGATTCCCGGCCTTACCTAGATTTATGACTCAGAAGCGGGGTTAGTATTGGTCGGTCCTCTAGAAGAACTGATAAACGCGCTCAAGAGGCTCCCTGGAGTCGGCGAGAAGACTGCCACCCGTTACGCGTTTTACGTAATGAACGCGAATGAAGAAGAGATACAGGAACTCGTCCGTACCATAGGAGAGGTGAAGCAAAAACTTCGGCTCTGTTCGCGATGTTTTCATCTCACGGACGTGGACCCGTGCGAGATCTGCTCTAACACGAAACGCGACGCAAGCCGTATGTGCGTCATCGAAACCCCGATGGATCTAATTGCCATCGAGAAAGCCGGCCATTTCAAGGGCGTGTACCACGTGTTGCACGGTGTGCTTTCTCCGCTGGACGCTATTGGTCCTTCAGATATTCGCCTTTCGGAGCTTTTGGATCGCGTCCGGAATGAAGACACGCAGGAGGTGATACTGGCTCTCAATCCCACTGTTGAGGGTGAATCCACGGCCGCGTACATAGGGGATCGCCTCAAAGGGCACAATGTGGTTGTGTCACGCATAGCATACGGAATCCCTGTGGGTGGCTCGTTGGAGTATTCCGACCCCTTGACGCTCTCGCGCGCCTTGGAAAATCGAAAGAAAATCTGATCAGCTCTCCCGCAAAGCATCGACGATCTTGAGGCGGGAGGCTCTCCAAGCGGGCAGCATGCCGCCAAGCAAACCCATTGCCAACGCGAACCCCAAGGTGTAGCAAGCGATTGTCGGAGTGAGTCTGAAACCGAAGGCCAACTCCGAAAAAGTCTCCCAATTCATCGTGGATATGGTTAGGAGCTGAAGAATTGAGCTGCAACCCATTCCCACAAGCCCGCCCAACAAACCCAGCAACAACGATTCTGCCAGAAAAGCGCCGAGAATACTGATCCGGCTGAATCCCAAGGCCCTCAGAGTGCCGATTTCTCTAAAGCGATTGGCAACGGCCGAATACATCGTCACCATGGCCCCGAGAATTGCGCCTATGCTGAAAAAAGTGGTTATGGCAATGCCCAGGATTCGAATGAATTTGGACATAACTTCAGACTGTTCCTTGTAGAAGTCGATTTCCCGCTTCACCTGGACTGCCAGCCTGGGGTCGTGTTCAAGCCGGTGTTTGAAATCCCCAAACGCTTGGCGGCCGGGAACTCGAGCAATCAAACAGGAATAGGAGTCCCTCCGAAACGCCTGCATCAATTGGTCAACGTCAGCCCAAACCTCAGAGTTGAACGCTGTGCGGCCTGCGTCGAAAATTCCGACCACCACCCAGTCGGACATGGCAAAACGCAGTGTTCCATCTAAAGATCCGCCTTTCATAGTATCCGCTATATTCTTGCCGGCTATGATCTCTCTGGAACCGGGGCGAATCATGCGGCCGGCAATCAATTTCACCTGAGGCCTCAGTTCCATGGAATGCTGGCCCACACCGCGTACTATTACGTTAGTCGGCTTGTTCGTGTCTCTCTTCGGGAGGGTCACCAGAACAAGCGATTCCTTGGACGCAATAGGCTCGCCAAGGTTGTTTTGAACTACTTCCGGTTGAACTTCTATCAATGCCGCTGATTTACGCTCAATTTGACTAGCAACCTCAGTATCGGCTGCCGCCCTGAGGGTGATTGCGTTTTCCGGAGATCCTGTCTCCACCAGGGTCTGCTCCAAACCCTCGGCAAGCATTAGAACTGCTGCAAATACGAAGGTCACCAGGGCCATCCCTCCAGCCGTCAGGGTGGTTGTCAACTTCCGAGTCCAAAGGTTTCGCAAACTATAACTCAAGGGGATAGGCATGCTACCGACCTACCTGGCTATCATGAAATAACCTGTTCAAGCGAACCCGGTTCAAGCTCCACTCGAAATTCATCCGCAAAGGACTTCGCTATGGCCGCCTTTGCGTCTTCCCGTGCGATTCGGCGTGGCACAAGATCGTTGAGACTCACCATTCGGGCTTCGGGCATACCGCAGGATACAATAAATTCGGATGGATTCGCCTGAAGCTCCACATTGACGCTGAATCCGTGGTATGCGATACGTCTACTAATTCTGATTCCAATTGAGGCTATCTTGTCTTTTGGTGCCGTCCAGACGCCAATCTTACCCTCTTGCCTGAACCCTGTGACGTCGAAAACACCCAGAGCACTAATGATCGTTTCTTCGAGTCTGCGAACGTACGCCCTCACCGTGATGCCCAGTGATCTCAGATCCACAATCGGGTAGCAAATCACTTGACCCGGTCCGTGATATGTTGCTTCTCCTCCGCGATCAACGGAAAAGAGACCTATTCCGGCCTCTCTGAGGCGTTCTTCGGGAACCAGCAGGTCTGACCGTTTGCCCCGGATTCCGAGCGTGACAGTTGGAGGATGCTCGAGGACCAGTAGAACGTCCGGGCCGCCTGAAGCGACTTTTCTTTCGAGGATAGTTTTTTGAACTACTATAGCCCGGCCGTATTCGATTAATGGCAGGTCGATAAGCAACATGCACGGTATTTTCGGGTAAATGAAGATTAATCTCCAGGATTCTTTGCTGGGAGCGCAGAAATTTTCGGTATTTTCTCAGGGCCCTTTGTTTGCCCAGGTCAAATAGGATGGGTTTGCTCGGAGGCAAAAGAAGGACCGGCATCCGAAACTGTCTCAAAATCCCCCAAACCTGGAGAAGCGTGCCACTAGAGTCGTGAAAGTGCTGGTTCCCAGACTCCGCCTGGGAACCTATACCTTCCGGGCTCTGCCCGGAAATAGCATTATTTCAGCATGATACTGGAGGCAGAGCCTGGGAACGAGGCAAGATGAAACTGTCTCAGAATTCAAGCGACACGGTGAATCGTGCAGCGAAGTCCCAGCGCTGAAGCACCGGGCTATATTAAATCGCCACAATGGGGCTCAGATGGCTGGCGTCCCGGAGGGACGCGAGACAGTAGACCGGTAATTTATTGCCGGGAGGAGAAGCGCGTGCCATGATTTCGTCGCGCAAACCATTATTAAGACAGTTTCATCCTGCCTGTCCATGCCGGACGACCAGATGCCGGTTCTACTGCTGTCCTGATTATTGATAGTCTGCTGCTCCCGCCCGTAACGGAATGCTTACACCTTTTCAACTATCAAAGCGGCTCCCATTCCCCCTCCTACGCACAGGGTGGCCAGGCCCCGCTTGACGTCATCCCGTTTTTTCATTTCATGAATCAACGTTGTAAAGATGCGCGCTCCCGAGGCCCCGATAGGATGACCTAGAGCCACAGCTCCTCCGTTCACGTTGACTTTCTTTGAATCAAACCCAAGATCGGCTGCCACTGCGAGAGTTTGTGCGGCAAAAGCCTCATTGGCCTCGATCAGGTCTATGTCGTTCAGCGTGAGCCCGGCTTTCTCGAGGGCTTTGCGTGTGGCCGGCACCGGACCGATCCCCATGATCTTTGGGTCCACGCCCGCCGACGCGTACGACACCACTTTAACCATAGGCTTGAGACCCAGTTCTTTTGCCTTTTCCGCGGACATGACCAGGATCGCCGCTGCGCCATCGTTTATTCCGGATGCGTTGCCCGCGGTAACGGTCCCGTCCTTCTTGAAAGCCGGCTTCAGCTTAGAGACAGCTTCTATTGTCGTACCGAGACGCGGATGTTCGTCTGTGTCGAATACCTTTGGATCCCCTCTCCGCTGGGGAATGACCACAGGCACGATCTCATCCTTGAAGCGACCATCCTTGATGGCCTTTTCAGCCAGCTGTTGGCTCAAGACGCTGAATTGATCCTGCTGATCGCGGGTGATCGAGTACTTCTCCGACACGTTCTCGGCCGTGATGCCCATATGATAATTGTTGAATATCTCCCAGAGTCCGTCATGGATCATGACGTCCACCATGACGTCGTCGTTCATGCGTGCCCCCCAACGGGCTTTTGTGAGCGCGTACGGAGCGGCCGACATATTCTCGGTGCCGCCGGCTATGACTACGTCCGCATCTCCTGCTTTAATTACTTGAGCAGCGAGTGAAACGGCTCTGAGGCCGGATGCGCAAACCTTGTTTATGGTCAGTGCGGGGACTTCCTGCGGAATACCTGATCTGATCACCACCTGTCGAGCCACGTTTTGCCCTTGAGCGGCCTGAAGCACGCAGCCGAAGATTAGTTCCTCCACTTGCGAAGGATCGATGCCCGTCCTTTTGATTAGTTCTTTTACTACGATGCTTCCCAGCTCCACAGCGGGAACTCCGGTGAGGCTTCCTCCAAAAGACCCCACAGGCGTACGCACCGCGTCGATAATAACCACTTCCTTCATAAGAAAACCTCCTGACTTTGTGTCTTATTGCCGCTTCGGCCAGCCGCCGGCCGAACAGAGCGATCCAGTATCGAGGGATTATTCCGGACTATATAGGCTCTTTATCAGTGGATCAAGTGCTCAGGTATTTTGATCTTCCGCTCCTTATAATAGCGTAGAGCTCCTTTGTGAAGCGGAACGTTCAGCTTCTCCAGCGCCTTTTCCAGAGATATGCTCTTACACGCAGGGTGGACTCGAATCAGGTAATCGAGATTCTCGTAAAGACTCTTTGTGAGGGCGTAAACAACATCCGGGTTTAATGAAGATGTCACCGCAAGCATGTTGGTATGTCCCAACGTGTTAACCGGTTTTTCCTGTCCTGAATACGAACCGGCAGGAATGGTGACCCGGAACACGTTCTTCCAGCCTTCCTCTCGCACCGACTCCATTTGACCTTCAGAAATCTCGAGAAAACCAAGAAGGGACTTTCCCTCGTTGAACAGCTGGGCTACAAGTGGAATCGGCACGCCGCCTGTAAAATCTATACCATCAACAAGGCCCTTTCTTAGTGCTTCTGCTGCGGCCAGATTACTCATGGGGCGGAGCCTCGGTTTCGGCCTGCTTCCCTTCAATGACCTGAGGAGTAATTCAGTGACAAATCTGTTCCCACTGTCCGGCAAACCAGTGGCAAGTGATAAGCCGTCCAAGTCCTGAAGAGCGCCGGTCGATATTTTGTCAGACCTTATCAGCAGGTGCAGAACGTCCGGCCACAGCGCCGTTATGCTTCTCAACTCCGGCACTGGCTGACCTCTGAAGAGACCGGTACCTGTCACAGCCATGGAACAGAAGAGATCCTCGACCAGAATAAGATCGGCATCAGCTATCCGAATTGCTTCGATATTCTCCATGGAGCCCTCGGACATTGCCGCTGAAACCCTTATGCCCGCTTCCCGGAGTCTAGTGGTCCACAGCGATGCCATCCCGAGTCCTACGTGATAGTACGTTCCTCCGGGCATCCCGGTAGCGATGAGGATCGAAATCCTGGCTGGATCCCTGGTTTGACTGAAAGACTCAGAAAGAAAACAGCTGAGGAGACAAATGATTACAAGAAAAACGATCAGCCGTTTATTTCTTCCCGCGCTTTTCTTTGGAGGGCAAATTTCAGGTACGCATGTCATGTTTCCTGGGCCCATTTGCAGGAAAAAGGCGTCAACACACAATTCAGAATGCAAGACATACGCGGCTCATTTTCCGAATAGTCATTCTGGGATATGGCCAACCGGAACAGCACGGTCCCGTGATTACCGAAGCGGCCGTGAACGGCCTATCTAAGTTTATTTTCCCACATATAATCGACGGCAAAGTATAGACTTGACGAGGCCCCTTAGCAATGGAATCTTTTCGCCGGGGGGGGGGCAGTTCTCTGGTAGGACGCCTTCTAGATAACCGAGAACGATTAATGCCAGCTGTAGGTGTTGTAGCCGAAAGACTGAAAGAGGTGTTCGTATGATGGGTAACATAAACCCATGCGCCCCACAAGGGTGCGCAAGGACTTTAGCTAGTACTTGTCGCTCCGGATTGGTGTGGGGAGTGGCGTTGTTCTTATTTGGTGCCCTTGTGGGGAGTTCATGCTCAGTAGAAGGGAAGGTTGTTGAGCGGAAAAAAGACTCGAAAAGTTTCTTGACTCAGTCGCAAATCTCTCAAATGGAGACAAGTATCCTTCGTCTCACCAATGAGGAACGCGTGCGAAACGGCCTCCAGCGGGTAGAATCAAGTGATGCGTTGGCCTATATTGCTAAGAAGCAAAGCCGGCATATGTGCGACTCGCAAGTTCTAGCTCACGAGAACGAAGCCTTCCCTGATGGTTGGAGAAAGTTGATTCAGCGATTGAAAGCAATAAATGTCAGGTCAGGCGCAGAAAACATTGCCCTGCGGACAGTGGAGGCAAACCAGGACGCCTGGTCCAGAGAAATAGTCAAAGGATGGATGAAAAGCGCCTCTCACAGAAGGAATATCCTTGAGCCCAAGCATAGATACATCGGCATCGGGGTAGTTCCATGCGAAAGCAGGATAGCATATGCTACCCAAACATTTTCCTCAGATCTAGGGACTGCGCCTTGATATCCTACAGAAATCGGGAGTATGATACGCAAAGAAGGGCCACCCGGAGACTGTCGCCTAGACGGTGGTGGCCGACCTTTGCGAGTAAAATAGCGGGTTAAGGATATTCTCATGTATCTCAAGCTATTACGGCTTGGATTCATTATTATGGCCTTGGCGTTTTTTGCGAGCTGTTCGAGCACGGCGCCTCATAAGAAAACTCCGTTGGATGGGACCAAGATTACCGAAGAAGATATTACGGAGGGAAAATCGTCACAAACAAGGCCTGAGGAACAGGCGCCATCGAGCATGAACGTGCCTCCCGCTCCGCCGGTGGAAGGGATGCCCCCGGTTGTGGACCCCGGCAGTAGACCCCCAAGGAAGTTCATATGGAGAGATCGGTAGGGGCGAGATAAAGGTAGCCAGCACAGAATGAAAATTTCGCTTCCCGGGAACCCTGGACAGGGTTGAATGTCTACAATAAAGATTTTTGTGTACTATTGAAGCTTATCACGGGGTATGAAAAATTGATGTTATTGTCGAGGATTAGTAGCGGGGACAGTATACGTAAGATTCCGTCGGGAATTTCGATTAGTACCATTACAACTTGATAATAGGACGGAGCGTAGTCCCTAACAATGCCAACTTTGCTAATGAACAGTCAATTTCTGCTTCTGGCCGCCACCAACCTGTGCCTGTTCCTGGTTGTGTCCACGTGGAGTTTTCTTCCCATTGTGATTGTGGATTTGGGTGGAAACAGCATAGACGTTGGGCTGGTGATGGGGTCCATCGGGGTCACCTCGTTGGCATCGTTACCCCTTATCGCCCCGTTGATGGACACATATGGGAGGAAGCGCTTTGTAGTCGGGGGCATTCTGCTTATTGGCCTTACTAATGCTGGATTCCTTCTCTTCGATACCTATTCTCCGCTGATGATTCTAGTGCGTTTGGTGCAGGGGATGGCTTTCGCTGCCTGCTTTAACGGATGCGCCACTTCTATTGTGGATATTGTGCCGCCTGATAAGAGGGCTCAGGGAATAGGGCTATTCGGAATCTCCGGATCGGTGGCTGTTTCCATTGGGCCTTATTTAGGAGAGAAATTCCTGCTGACATGGGGACAAACGGCGTATTTCCTGTTGCTGATCGGATTCGGTCTGATAGGTTTTCTCACCGCGTTAGCGGTTCGAGAATCGGAGAGGCAGGGAAGCGGCAGGAGAATGCAAGGCTTCTTCCTTACCGCCTTCAGGGACAGACATCTCTTCATGATGGTTCTTGCAGCGATGTTCGGATCAGGATTCGCAGCAATGAACACCTTTTTCCCTCTGCTCGCCAGGACTCTTGGAATTGAGGCCGGGATGTTCTTCGTCTTTTACGGAATTAGCCTTCTGGCAGTGAGGATATTTGTGGGACAATTGGTAGACCGCGTAAATCGAGAGAAGCTTTTATTGGCCTGTCTCATCGGGTTTGGTGTCATGCTTGTCTCCACGTCTCAGTTGAGGGTCGCCTATGAGACGATATTTCTTGGAAGCCTCTTCGGAATTCTTCAGGGATTATCTTATCCGTCAATGATGGCCAGGATGGTGGACCGGGCAAGCGACCACAACAGAGCGGTGGTGGTTTCTTTGTTTACAGGATCGTTTGGGGTGGGGATAAACGTATCGGTGTTGGCTTGGGGACTCATCGCTGATTCCAGTGGTCTTCCTTTCATGTTCTTGCTCGGGGGGGGCGTGATGTTCGTCAGCGCAGCCATTGTATTCGGCAGCTACATTGCCGGCAAACATGAGCCGTCCCTGCAAAAACAGGTCGCCTTGGAGACCGAACCGGATTAGCCTGCCGGATTGTTTTGTTCAGGCAAAGAGGCCATCGTGGAAGGCCAGTAAAGTAGACACAAGAGCGACCCTTTCCACCCTTCAGTCGCCAATTTCGCGAAACACAATTACGGCGTTCAGCAAAGACAAGAATCCGCAGTCGGGCGGTCTGGGAAATTTCCTGGGGAGCTTTCCTCCGGTGGCAGGTCATGCTTGGTTGGGATGGCGTTCTATCAGCCGTCCTGCGTGCGCTTCAGTAGTAACATGACTTGCGAGAAAGAACCAGTTGACGATTTTTCAATTAAGTACAATCACACTACCCAACGTCACCCGGGGAAAGCCGAAGTCAAGAATTGACTGAAATGACTGGATTCCAGCGTCTGCTGGAATGACGGTAAGGGCTACGGCATACGGCCAGGTGGTACAAGCAAGACATTTGGATGAGCAGGAAGCCATCTGCCGTACAGGGCGCCCTTGAACACGCCTTTGATACCACTTTGCTTTCAAATATCTAAAATCGGGGAGGCACTTCTTATAAGAAGTTGCTCCCCGAACCCCGCCTCAAGAACTTTTAGCACTCGCCGGAACCCCAAATTTTCTTTCAGGAAATGGGGATTCCGGCAAATGATAGAAGTTTCTGGGAGGGGGGGTTAGCGGGAAACTCTTTACTAAAGAGGGTCCCCCAAGCCTGCTTCTTTGAAAGCACATTCCCATGAGAGGCTTACAGGAATATGCCCCAGCTTTGCCGGGGGGCGATTATGCGGTTTGGCAAAAGTTTTGTCCGTTGCAAGACCGATTCCTGTTAACACGTTAGTACGTTACCTGCAAAATGAATAAGACCTACATTGTTAGTATGATGAAACTTTTTTGCCGGAACGGTCCGGAAAACCGGCTTTTTTTAAAAAGCGGGTTTTCCGGGTATCTTCGGTCATGAATTTTGGCATTTGCTATAACAGGCCGGGCCTCCTTACTAGGATAAAGCTTAGTGGTTCTGGCCGTTAAGATGCCATCGACAACCTCTATCCACATCACAGTTGCGACATTACATGGTTCTAGCGCGGAAGAGGGCAGAAAGTATGCTTTGATGCCTGTTTCCGTCGGCGGCTTATTGATATGCAATTCGTCCCGGGTCTGTCGACAAGGGGTGGAGGAAGATCTCGCCGACAAAGGGCGATTCACCTGAAGACTGACAAAGCCTAAAGCAGTGGCGGGGTGGCGAGTAGGGCCGGCTTCATACCGCTGGTACGAAGTTGCAGTTGCGCCAGAACGCGAAGAAGCCGGACAACAGGTCCGGCTTCTCGCACTAAATCCAAAAACAGTCCGTTGAGTCGCTTACCAGCCTTTAGGCGGCACGTAAGCGTTAACCGGGGTGCAGGGCACCGCTGCGGTAACATAAGCGGGCTCGCCAAGTTCCACTTTGCAGCAGCCGTCGCCAGCTCTCAGCTGACCGGTGAAAAGCGGAGTGGCAACCAGACCCAACGCCCTGAAGGGGACGCTCAAAGCGGCATGAATAACACCAGGAACCAGAGGCGGCTCACAAGCAGGAGCTACCGGTCCTCTCAGGGTATATTCATCAGCGCCAGGACCTACTAAGCAGGCAGCGCCGCCGCAGAAAACTTCATTGGGAATACCAGGCACAGGCCACTTACTAACGGTGTAACCCCAGGACATCCCTGCGCCCATAGCCATGATCGCCAGGATTCCAAGAATTACAGCGGTTTTCTTTACCATACCCTCATCCTCCTTTCATTCAAGAGCTTCCAGTCTCATACCGGAATAATCGTATATTCTCTTTAACTTAAACAGGTTATTGCGTTATACTTAACTGAAAAACGTACTGTTGTCAAGCACTTTTTCGGTTAACGCTACCCTGCTGCAAATCCCTTCCGGGAAGGTTTCGAGGACAAGGACCGGCAAGCTAAAACCGGTCCTTGCTTGTGTTCACACATGCGCTGCGTCTAAGAGTCTCTCCGGTTTACCAAAGAGCTCCAAACATGACGGTCGGCGCGCCGAGTGCCATAGGAACTGCTGCAATAACCGAAGGGACAGGACCGAAACAGGGTCCACATGGGCCGCCGCCGCCGCCGAAGCCATTGAAGCAACCATATACGCTGTCCGCATGATTAAAGAGCAAATCAAACGGCATGCCAAGAAGATTGGCTATCGAAGTGATCATGCCGGGGCTCATGGACGTCTTGTCCGTTCCGCAGGCTGCCATGGGGCCAGGAGCAGGACACGGTCCTACGATCTTGCACTGCCAAGTCTTGACTATTGTCTTTGCTACCGGATAGGGGGGGCAGTCGACCGGGAGAAATAACGGCGGGCAAGGTCCGCAATCACTACCAGCACCTGGGAAACCATAGCCCAAGTACGCGGACGCACTTCCAGCCGTCAGCAACATTGATAAAATACCGAGAACAACCAAAGTCCTCTTAACCATACCCTCATCCTCCTTTCACTAATCCTTTTCAAAGGAAGCTTAAATACCAGAATTTGGATTGCCTCCAAAAAAATATTTTCCTCAGGATTGATTAAAGTTTATTGCAGAAATAAACCCTGCTGTCAACCCTTTTTTTGTTTGCCTACGCGGGCTGCCGGTAATCCGACTTTCATCCCACGAATCGTCGTTAGGTTAGCAATCTTAAAAATATGTTGTCAAGATAAAATCTTTCGGTCCATCAATTAGGGCAGGGCCAATTCATTAGAAGGACGTGAAGTATGCCGCTAGAATTCTTTTCCGATCGGCCCCGACGGTCGGCGCGCTTTTCGCTGCGGAGCGAGAATGTCCGGGGCTGGTGGCACCTCGCAAGCAGCCGTCAATTGTTGTATGCTGAAAGGGGATTGACTCGAAGGTCAGAGAAAGCTAAAGATTTAGTGGAAAAAGGGCGCTGTATTTCGAGCCTTCGTTTCCCATAGTGAAAATGCTGAAAAAACTGTTGCGTTTAAAGCTGTTCAGGAAAAAAGAGGAGAGACGTTTCATGCATGATCAGTCCAATGAGAGTGTTTTTTCAGGCGCGTCAAAATACGTCCTGGATGAAGAGCTGGCCAAGATAGTCAATATATCTATAGCCTTGGAAATGCCTTTGTTGCTCAAGGGAGAGCCGGGGACAGGCAAGACAATGTTGGCTCACGCTATCGCGGAGAGTTTGAAAATGCCTCTCCTGATTCTGAATGTGAAATCGAGCCTCAAGCTTATTGATGCACTATACCAGTACGATACCCTTACAAGATTGAACGACAGCCGATTCGGGGACTCGAAGAGGGACGTCAGCAACATCGAAGAGTACATAAGAATGGGCAAAATTGGTCAGTCCTTCGTCACGGATACCAAGGTGGTACTACTTATCGACGAAATCGACAAGGCTGACACCGATTTCCAGGACGACATGCTGGACGTGTTGGATCAAATGGAATTTGACATCATGGAAATCGACAAGACCACGAAGGCTAGAAACAGACCGGTCATCATAATCACGTCCAATGCAAAAAAGGACCTTTCAGACCCCTTTCTGGGAAGGTGCACTTTTCACCATATAGCCTTCCCGGAACCGGACATGATGAGACAAATCGTACGGGTCCATTTCCAGGATCTCGATAAAGACCTAATGGATGTTTGCATAAAAGTATTCTACAAGCTTCGGGAATTCCAGGGTATTGAAAAGAAACCGGCAACTCGAGAACTACTCAACTGGGTCAGGGCTCTCATGCAAGACCCTGATTTCAGGTCCAAGGACCTTATGCTGGGAAAAATTCCTTTCTTGGGGATACTCTTCAAGAAAAGCTCCGATTATCAGCACGCTGTACAACAAAGCCGCCGCCTGCGCGGTTGATCTGTGAGCCGGTGAAAGCATGTTCGTAAATTTTTTTTATACCCTGAGAGAATCCGGGGTTCCTGTGTCCCCCACATCGTTTCTTCGCCTACAAAAGGCTTTGGGAGGCGGGCTGGTCACGTCCCTGAACGACTTTTACACGGCGGCCCGGACCATTCTGGTCAAGAGCGAGAGATACTTCGATATTTACGACAGGGTCTTCGCTCATCATTTTCATGGCGCGGAACTGCCGGATTTCAGGGGCGTAGACCTGGATACCGCTGCGAGGGAGCTACTCGATGAATGGCTCAAGAACCCGGACGCATTGGCGGAAGCCCTGGGAATAAGTCGCGAAAAGCTTCAGACTATGTCTCCGGAGGAACTTATAAAATATTTCATGGATCGGCTCAAGGAGCAAAACGAAGCCCATCACGGAGGCAGTCGCTGGATAGGCACAGGAGGAACGTCGCCTGTTGGGCACTCCGGTTTTCATCCGGGGGGCATGCGAGTCGGTGGCCGCTCAATGGGAAAATCCGCGATTAAGGTGGCGCTTGACAGAAGATACAAGGATTACTCTATGGAGGGACCGCTTACCGAAGCCCAGATGGGCGAGGCGCTGAAGCGACTGAGAAAGATGGTTCCGGTAGGGCCCAAGGATAGAGTAAACGTAGAGGATACCATTCGAGCAACCACCAAGAACGCGGGGGAAATCGAAATCGTATTTGAACGAAGTCTGCGCGACAGATTGAAAGTCATCCTTATGATAGACAACGGAGGCTGGTCCATGGACCCTTATGTGGATGTGGTCCAGACCTTGTTCAATTACGCTCGATCACAGTTCAAGGATGTTAAGACATTCTACTATCACAATACGATTTACGATTTCGTATGGGAAGACCCCCCCAGGAGGTACAAGCCGCAAAAAGTAGAAGACTTGGCGTCTCGTGATCCGGAGACCAGATTGATTATAGTCGGCGATGCCAGCATGGCTCCCTACGAACTGATGGCCACAGACGGCTCAATTCATATAGAAGAGCGTAGTGGACTGCCCAGCATAGACAGACTTCACCTTCTGACCAAATTGTTTCATCGCTCAGTCTGGCTTAACCCCACACCGTCGCGCCTATGGCCGATGACGCGCACGATAGGAATTGTTGCCAACATCTTTCAAATGTTCGAACTGACCCTGGAAGGACTGGACAATGCCGTGACATTCCTGATGCGGCGAAATTGATACACCCGGAACGGTCGAACACGGTGCAGCGGCAATAAAGCCCAGAGGTTGCCTGTCCTTGATCTTGTCGGCTCTTTGGTATAGTTACCCTTCTGCGGCGCACTACAGGCGCGCTGCCATAATCAGAGCAGGCGGTATAGGGCCTTGGCCTCTAAGCCCAAAAAAGTCCTTGGCGCGATTGTAACTGTATTGAAAATCCTGGCGGTGCTTCTGGCGGTATACCTGCTTATCACCGTGATTGCTGTGGTATGGGCATTTGAGGCAAAGCTCAATCGTTGGCCGGTGTTTGTGTACACAGCGCCTTTCACCCTGCGGGTGGGAGACGATATCTTTCACGTTAAGCTCACGGAACGACTCTCACGGTTGGGGTATTCTAAGGCCTCGTCCGCGGTCCCTGAAGGCGGTCAATGGAGTGAAACAGGGACCGCTGTGAACATTAGCCTGAATTACTCTCCTTTCAGAAGCCGCGGAATAATAAGCGGACCGGTAAGCGTCAATCTCGACTGGAACCGCGTGAGCTCCATCCGCCTCATGAGATCCCTGGAAGATGTTAACACCCTAGTCTTAGAACCAGAATTGTTGACAATACTGCCGGCATCAGGTGGAGTCCCTGAATTTTGCAGACCGGTTCCACTGGAAAAGATCCCGCCCTTGCTTGTGGACGCCATCATTCTGACTGAGGACACGCGGTTTTTTTCACATCAGGGTATAGATCTAATGTCAATGGGGCAGGCCTTCATGACCAACGTGAAGGCTGGGCGATACGTTCATGGGGCAAGCACAATTCCGCAGCAGCTCATCCGCATGACCCTCCTTAACCCTGAAAAGACAATGCTGCGAAAGGTGAATGAGATTCTGCTCGCAGTGGCTGCTGATGCGATATACAGCAAAAAGACATTATTGCTGGCATACTTGAACCGGGTTTACTTCGGTCAATGGGGGCATTACCCGGTAAGAGGAGTCGCAGAGGCTGCAAGGTGCTTTTTCGGCAAAGACCTGATGGAATTGGATTCGGCAGAATGCGCGCTTATGGCAGCGACCATAAGAGCGCCCAACGTGATAAATCCTCTCAAACACCCTGAAAGAGCCAAGAGCAGGCGGAACATGATACTTGGCCTGCTTTTCAAGGCCGGGAGAATTTCCCGCGATGACTATGAAGAGGCTGTAAACGCCCAGCTCAACACGAGAAGGCCGAACGCCAGCTACGTTAAGGCCCCCGCCTTTGTCGATCTCGTGAAGGAGTATCTGCCCAAGGATTTGCCTGACGCCGGCGGGGCGCGACAGGACGTGCTGACCTCGCTGGATCCTGTACTTCAAAACGAGTCGGATCATGTCCTGAAAGGCTTCGGGGACGCTGGGAGTGTGGCTCACCTGTTGATAGCCAATCCAGAGACGGGGAATCTGAAAGCATTTATCGCTGCAAGTACCCAAAAATGGGCAGGAAATAGTTCAACGGCCGACACCTTCTTGCCTTTGATAATGATACCCGCGCTGATTCCGGAGAAGGTGGATCAAGCCAAGTACACTCTAACCTCTCAAGTCTTCGTCTCTCCGCAATCCGGGCCTCTGACTTTCAGAGAGGCTTACCGCAAAGAGCGTCAAGCATTGTTTCAGAAGCTCTCGGAGACTCTCGGGAACGAGAAGATTGTCCCTGTCCTGAAAGAGTTTGGGATCCAGACGCGGATCGAGGGGGACAAATTGGCTCTCGAATCAATGAGCCCTACGGAAGTGGCTCAAGTCTACTCCCTGATGGCTACGCTGGGAAGCGCAGGAGTTATTGGGCCAGGTATCAAGATTGTGGGAGACGCCACCTCGGAAAAGGAAGAACTCAGAATTCGGATTCCCACGAACCCGGCAGTTGTCTTCCTCGTGAATCACGCAATGAAGGGGATAGAAATTGCCGAATTCAAAGGTGGCGATAGGGAAAAAAGTCGCGCTAAACCCTCGCGGTTTCGCTCTCGGGACAATGAGGGAGTTTGGGAAGTGGCCTACAATAGTAATTCATTGATACTGTTGAGGATGCCGGGAGGCCAGGCCAGCGAGAATAAAATCAAGAAAGCTATCGATAAGTTGCTCGAGGAGAGTCTCACGGAGGAAGGCCAGACGCAGCCTCCGGATGGAATAGTCTTCAGAAACATCTGTGTGGAATCCGGGCTGCGCGCCACGTCCATTTGTCCGAAGGTGATTCGGGAGCCATTCCTCAAAGGGACTCAACCCTCTGAATGGTGCCCTCATCGCCACGAATCAGGCTCCTTGAAATCTGCAGTACGACAGTAAACAAGTGCCCAATTAGCGCTCCGTAGATGACTGGATCACGCACGTCACAAAACAAACAAATAAAGGAGGTATTCATGGACGCATTTGTTCAGGCTCACAGAAACATCATCATAGACACCACACTGGATTCTCTGAAAAAGCACGGTTTTGAAGCACGCTTTTTCCCGTCCAGGGAAGAAGCGGCAGCGTACATCATGGAAATCGCTCTGGACTGTAATACGGTGGGAATCGCTGGGACTCACACGGCTAGGGCCCTAGGAGTAGTGCCCATGCTGGAAAAGGCCGGGAAAAAGGTTTTCGATCACTGGAAGCTCAAACCCGGAACCCCCGAGGAACTTGAGTGCCGCAAGAGCCAGATGCTTTCGGACTTGTTCTTGGCCTCGGCCAACGCGATCACAATGACCGGCGAAATAGTCAACAGAGACGGATGTGGCAATAGAATCAATTCCATGACTTTCGGTCCCGGAAAGGTGGTGCTGGTTGTGGGCAGAAACAAAATAGTGCCCGATTTGGATGCAGCCATAGCGCGCATCGAGGAGGTAGCTGCCCCCATACGGGCCATGAGCCTTAGCAGGAAAACCCCTTGCGTGCAAACCGGCTACTGTATGGATTGTGATTCTCCAGAGAGAATTTGCAGGGTGACCAGCATAATTCACCGTCAACCCATGCTTACAAAAATAACGGTAATCATATTAGACGAAGAACTGGGGTACTAGGCATGGAATTGATGGTCACCGCTCCCAATAGAATTGACCTCGCGGGGGGCACCACGGACCTGTATCCTCTATATATATTTATGGAGGGTGGATATACGGTAAACGTGGCGATCAGCATAAGAAGTCGAGTTATTTTCAGGGAACATGTCGGAATAGGAATCAAAATATTTTCAGAGGACCTCGGGACGTCAACAGAGGCTTCCGATCCGAAGGACCTTTCAACTGACGGCCCTTTAGGGTTGATCGGGAGAGCAGTAAAGACATTCCCTCCATTAACGGCGACCGAGATCCTCACGCACAATGAGGCTCCTGCAGGTTCTGGCCTCGGTGCGTCCAGCGCTTTGCTTGTAGCGTTGATCAAGGGCCTTTTGAGGCTGCGGTCCGAGGAAGAGCCCCAGAGGGAACTCATCTCTCTTGCCGTGAACACAGAGACTTCGGTAATCGGAGTCCCTGCAGGCAGCCAGGATCACATTGCCGCCCTGTTTGGCGGTATTTCCGTCTTACGTTTTGACAACCGGAGCTTCCAGAGACGGGCAATTCCGGAGGGAACGGATTGGATCGAAAGACTGGAAGACATGCTTGTGCTCTCTTACACAGGCGAGGGCAGGTTCTCCGGCATGAACAACTGGGAAGTGACCAAGAACTTCATAGATAACGTGGGTGACACAAGGGAGAAACTCCTGGCCATCAGAGATGTGGCCAGAGAAACTGGCCGGGTCTTGATGGCAGGAGACCTGGGCAAGATTCCGGCGCTGGTCCAAAAGGAGTGGGACATCCGAAGAACACTCGCTCCAGGGATCAGCACCCCGCGTATAGACTCTATAATGGCTGCAACCTCCGCTGCTGGAGCCCAGGCGAATAAAATCTGTGGGGCAGGCGGTGGAGGGTGCATGGTCACGATCTGTCCCCCACGGCAGAGAAGCGCTGTAGAAACAGCTATTGCCGAGGCGGGGGGAAGGGTGATCCCGTTTCGAATAGATACGCACGGAACAGTGGTAAGCGAGTTAATCTGAGAACTAGTCTAGCAACCGGAAGTCGGACGGAGACTTCGAGGACCTATGTACTTTCGCAGACAAGCTTTTGCGGATTCTCGCTTGCGCGGGAATAGAGCTTTGCAACTTAGGATTGCGATACTGCTAAAGACAAACGGGAGTAGGACCGGTATCTTATGTCATTTCGCTTTCAAATATTTAAAATCGGGGAGGCACTTCTTATTAATAACGTTCGATTTCTTGTTTTCTCGAGAAGAAGTTGGATTGCGATCGATGTAACTTACTGCTTCTATGAGAGACATCGGACGAAGTTTGGTTGCGGCCGCAGGCCGCGTCCTGTAAGAAGTTCCTCCCCGAACCCCGCCTCAAGAACTTTTAGCACTCGCCGGAACCCCCATTTCCTGAAAGGAAATTTGGGGATTCCGGCAAATGATAGAAGTTTCTGGAAGGGGGGTTGGAGGAGAACTCTCTACAAAGAGGGTCCCCCCAATCTTACCTCTTTGAATGCGGACTGTTATTAAAGAGTTAGCGATCGGGGATGGATTCCAGGGAGCGCGCCAGCACTTCCCGCGGGCGGCTGGTGCCGTCTGATGGGCCGATAATCCCTTCGGCTTCCATAGCCTCTATGATGCGCGCCGCGCGGTTGTAACCTATCCTCATGTGCCGTTGAATGAGAGATATCGACGCGTGTCCGAGCCGCGTGACAAGCTGGACCGCTTCGTCATACTTCTCGTCATCTATGAGTTCGCTTGAAGCACCGGACGATTCCTCATTCGCGACGTGCGCACTGATTTCCTTTAGATAAACAGGGGGACGCTGCGCCTTTATGGAATCCACAATCCTGCGGATCTCCTTCTCCGAGAGAAATGCTCCATGCAGCCTGGTCAGCTTGGCGGCGCCGGGGGGGAGGAAAAGCATATCGCCAATTCCCAGGAGGTTTTCGGCTCCGACAGTGTCAAGAATCGTTCGGGAGTCCGGCTTCGCGGAGACCTGAAAAGAAAGCCTGGCAGGGAAATTCGCCTTGATCACGCCTGTGATTACGTCAACAGAGGGCCTCTGGGTAGCCAGAATCAAGTGAATTCCCGAGGCCCTGGCCATCTGAGCCAGCCTGGCGATTGAAATCTCGATGTCTTTGGCCGCTACCATCATAAGCTCGGCGAGCTCGTCCACGATTATTATTATGAAAGGAAGCTTGCGCGGGGCTGAACCATCAGGCTCTGCGAGCAATTCCCCGGACTTCACCTTTTCGTTATAACTTTCAATGTTTTTGGAACCAGACTTGCTCAAGAGCTCGTAACGGCGTTCCATCTCTCTTATGGCCCAACTCAGCACTTTGGGTACTTTTTCCGCTTCTGTGACCACAGGGTGAAGCAGATGGGGCACATCCTGATAGTAAGAAAGCTCCAGCCGCTTTGGATCGACCATGATGAACTTCAGATCGTCAGGATGGCATGACATGAGCCACGAACAGATCAGGCAATTCAGACCCACTGATTTACCGGTCCCCGTGGCTCCGGCGATGAGCAGGTGCGGCATGCGAGCGAGACTTGTGGCAAAGGGCTCTCCATCGATACCCTTTCCGAGTGCCACCTTCAGTGCAGCCTGAGAGTCCATGAAAGCGGGGGACTCTATTATTTCCCTGAAATAAACTATCTCCCTGTTCAGGTTCGGAACTTCTATGCCTACGGTGTCCTTCCCTGGTATGGGTGCGACAATGCGTGTAGACCCGGACTTGAGCGCCATGGCGAGATCGTCAGCCATGTTGAGGACCCGACGCAGGGGAATTCCTGGCTCAAGCGAAAGCTCGTACATTGTGATCACAGGGCCGGGATGTATCTCTACCACCTGGCCGCGCACTCCGAGATTCGCCAACTTCTGCTCAAGTACCGCCGCATTTTCTTCCAGGAGCTTTTCGTCAATGGACCGCGTAGATGTGGGAGGTCTGTCCAGAAGGTCCAGAGATGGTAGCACATAATCATCGGGAGATTCTATGTTCGGTGCGCCGGCCGGTTGCGCAATGTCTTCATCTGCTCTTCTGGTGACTTTGATCGGTCTTGGCGGATCGGCGCAGTCCTTTTCTTCATCGCACACGGGAGCTGGTTTGGCCAGAGGAGAGGCCTTGACCTGTCCAGGTGACAGTTCGGACAGATAGTCTTCTATGGCCTTTTCCATCTCCTTCTGAGTGACACCGCTCCGGCGTTCGTTTGGGGCGACCGGTTTCCATATGACCGGCTTACGGCGATTCTTTTCACTTTCCGCTCCGGTATCGGCGATCGAGCACTGTCCGGTCCCGGCGTCTTCATCGCACGACTCCTTGGCGACCATGGGTTTCAGAGGGATCTGTTCCCATGAATGCGCTGGCAAGACTTCCCTTGGGAAGCTCAGGCCTTCGGGCTTTTCGATGGACACGGCAATCGGCTTTTCGATCCTGGAAATCCCGACCGGCGTCTTAACCAAGCGTCTGCTGGCTCTGAGAGTCTTGAAATGTTCACAGATGCTGTCGGTAGCCTCCATAGCAACCCCAAATGCCCGTCCCAGGCCCGGCCGGACCAATCGAGCCATGCTTTTGGGCGAGACATTGAGAAAATGCAGAACACACAGAATAACGAGCGTCAGAGCAAGCAAAATTTCGCCGCCGCTCCCAAGAAATTTGTAAAAAGAACTATGAAGAAAGCTGCCCAACGCCCCCGCCGGATGCTCGGTTGGAAATTTCAGGAAAGCTCCCACGCGGAAACGATCCAACAGACATGACAAGCCCGAAAGCAGGAGGAGCGTAGAAAGGAAATCAGCCCATGTGAACCTTGCTCCGTGAGACCGGAAAAGTCCAATGGACCAAAACACGAGCCCGGCAGGCACAATGAACGCGCACATCCCCAATATTTGGACCAGCGCATCGGCAACGTGCGATCCCAGCAATCCGCACAGGTTAGCGGCCTTGGGTCTGGCAGTCGCGACATTGAAGGATGGGTCGCGTGGGTCGTACGAAACCAGGCACAAGAGGAGAAAGACTGCGGCTGCAAAGACAATGACAGCGAAGCAATCGCGCTTGTGCGAACTCAAGGGAGATTGAGGAGTCTCTGGGATCATTTTCAAAAGATCTTGCTTTTCCGTGCTCTTCCTTGCCATAAATAAAAACTTACGCCTTTTCTGGAGTGTTGTACGCCAATCTGGACGTTAGCCAAAATAGTACTGACAGTGGCGTGTTGTTCGTAATGATAACATACCACTTTAGCTATTTTCAATAACAATCGGGCTTAAAAAGCTAATTCAAGCGGTATTGAAAGCGATGGTCGCTCATGGCCGAGTCTTTGCCTGGTTCTCCGGACGCACCGACGCCAGACCCTATTCTCGACCAGGTTGTTTCTTGGGTTCTGGAATTATGATCTCGTTCCTGACCCAAACGGCCTCAGTATACTTGCTGAGTTTTCGTCTCAACTCGCTGTCGCCGAGTTCCTTTGTGTAGAGTAAATCATCAGGGTGAGCCCTGTTCCAGTTTCGACCGGATTCTCTCAATTCCTGACGGATCTTTTCCTTGAATCCCGCCATGGGACGGAATTCAAGGTTGTAGATAACATAACCGCTTTTTTCGCGGCATATGTAGTAAGTTTTACCGCCGTCTATCTTGATCGAAACGAGCTTACCTGTGGTGGGCACCTTGGTGTACACGTTTTCGTAACGAACAGCGCGATAATCGTTAAGAGAGTTCTCGGCTATACCGAATTCCTCTGCATGGGCGGGGATCGCGATAAGCAGCAGTAAGAACGCCAGCATCCTTCTCATTGGTCCCTCTACATACATGATTTCGACTATTCACTCCTGATCTGAGTTTTACAGATCAAGCACGTCTTCTATCAAATTGGTCAGATCCATGAAATTCGCTTCCATTTCCATTTCAGGATCTCTTCTCTCGCCTGAACCGTAGCTGAGACCGAAGCGCTTGTTGATCTTGATCTCTCTCGTGCAGCAGTATTCCGCCAGGGATGCCTTGGTCATGCTGCTTATGAGAAACGCGCCAATCGAGGCCCCCCACTTGAAATGTGGCCCATCACCCCCGCTGTCTCCCATTACGATCACTTTTTTTGGGGAAATGCCTAGTTCTCGCATGACAGCTTCAGTGTTCCTGCCTTTGTCGTCTATCTCCAGTACCCGATGGGTATAGCTTGTGTCGTCGTTCTCGCGGAGAAAGCTTATGAACGGATTTGCAGCCACGACAGGAACTCGAGGCAAGAGATCCTTGGCAATCGCGCGCTGGAAATAGCCTTGGGTCCCGGTGGTGTTTATCATGAATAGAATCCCCCGCGCCAAGCACCACTCGATCAGTTCCGGGACTCCGCAGTAAGTGCTGAATGAAGCATCCAGGTAGGCGTCCATCTCCTCTCGGGTCAGGCCCCCGGGTAAGAACCCGTTTATGGATTCGACGGCGTCCTTCAAAGTGATGACATTGCCTGTGTATTGTCTAAAGATGCGCCCCAGCTCTTCACTGTGTTGCGGATAGTTAAAAGAAATGGGATCGAACGGGCCGTTGGGTGAAAGACATTCGCTCCAGTCCGATGAAAACAATGCTCGGAATTCTTTTCTGGGCATCAAATACTCCCTTCTGGTTCAACATTCGGGCACCGACCTCAGCCGAATCGCATTTCCATGATATAGTAACCGAACAGTGTAGAGAAAGGGCTGAAATGGATGCAAGTCCCAGTAGGAAAAGTTATATGGTTCACGGGCCTTTCCGGTTCCGGAAAATCCACGCTTGCAGTAATGCTGAAGGAAGAACTAGAGAGAAAATGCCTCGCAGTGGCGCTTCTGGACGGCGATATTTTGAGGCAGGGATTGAACAGGGATCTGGGTTTTTCCGGGATTGACAGGGCAGAAAACATAAGGCGGGCAGCCGAGGTTGCGAAAATTCTGTCGGATTCGGATTACTTGGTAATCTGCGCGTTTATAACGCCGTTCCACAGCATTCGCAAGGCCGTACGAGGCCTGTTCGTCAACGATGAGTACGTGGAGGTTTTTCTGGATTGCCCTCTCGAAATATGCGAACAGCGCGATCCCAAAGGCTTGTACTCCCAGGCACGGAAGGGAGAAGTCCCCGAATTCACGGGTGTGTCTTCGCCATTCGAACTGCCGGAAAGCCCGGACCTGATAATCCCCACCAGCAGTCTGTCGTGCCAAGAATCCCTGGACCGGATAATCGAATACCTGGAAAGGCGGTTTCCTGAGGCCCGACCGAATCACCCCAGAATTCCCTGCGCATTGCGCCGCAGTAGGCCGAAAATGGCTATCATAGGTCTCGATTCAGCTCCACCATCGATGGTTTTCGGCAGATACGATCTGCCTAATCTCAGGACTCTGATGGAACATGGCCGATGGGGGAAGCTGCGTTCTACTGATCCACCTATTACGGTTCCTGCCTGGACGACTATGACCACCGGGAGAGATCCGGGGGAACTGGGTCTTTACGGTTTCCGAAACAGGTTAAGTCATGATTATGACCACCTCAGCACAGTGAACCGGACCCATGTCACCGTTCCCAGAGTGTGGGACTATCTCGAAAATGCGGGCAATTACACGATCACGCTGGGTGTACCGCAAACATATCCCCCGAGGCCGCACAACGGAGTCACCGTTGCAGATTTTCTGGCACCGGACGTTCGTTCCGGAATCACCTATCCTCCTGAATTGGCGGCAGAACTTGACCGAATGGCCGACGGACCGTACATGCTCGACGTCAAAGATTTCAGGAGCGGTGACAAAAAACAATTGCTCGACGATATTTATGCGATGGTGAACCGTCGCTTCAAGGTCGCGGAAGAACTGATCAAAAGAAGACGATGGGACTTTTTCATGATGGTGGAGATAGGTCTGGACAGGATGCACCACGCTTTCTGGGGCCACTGCACCCCTGGCCACAAAGATTACGTGCCCGGAAATCCATTTGAGCACGCCCTGTCGGATTTCTACAAGTACCTCGATCACTGCGTGGGAAGACTACTAATGTTTCTTGATGACGACACTACGGTAATGGTGATCTCGGATCACGGAGTAAAGAGCGCTACCGGCGGTTTTTGTATCAATGAGTGGTTGATACGCAACGAATGGCTGAACCTTTTGGAATATCCCGAGTCCGAGGTTCCTCTGACCCCCGACATGGTGGACTGGTCCCGCACAAAGGCGTGGAGCGAAGGCGGCTATTACGCGAGAGTCTTCATGAATGTCAAAGGAAGGGAGCCTCAGGGGATTATAGAACCCGATCAATATGAATCGTGTCGAAACAGACTCAGTGAGACCCTGAGTGATTTTCATGACGACTCCGGGGCTTCTATTCGAAATGTGGTGCTCAAGCCTGGCGAAATCTACCGTGACTGCCGGAATGTTCCGCCGGACCTGATGGTGTATTTCGATGATCTGGCCTTGCGTTCTATAGGGACCGTGGGAAGCGGGAGCATTGTCAGGAATGGGAACACCCGCGGCATGGACTCAGCGAACCACGACTATTACGGCATATATATCCAAACCCGACTGTCGGATCTGCGCCGCGGGATAACAAGAGACACGCTAACTGAAAACATATCGTGTCTGGACATCACCCCCACGATTCTTGACGAATTCGGGCTGGCAGTTCCTGAGGGCTTGGGAGGGAAAGCCATCAAACGAGAAGGAATATACCTAGACAGAACTCGGAAAAGCCAAGCTTCGGAAGGCGCCGGAGAAAGGGAGCGTACGTACCGCCACGCCGGATTCACTTCCGAAGAAGAAGCAGTTGTCGTGCAACGCCTCAAGGACCTCGGATACCTCTAGACCGGCGCCGAGGTCCAGCTGGAATATGGTTTCGCTATTTCTTTTTTTTCGGGCACTTCACGGCCTTTTCTTTATCAGCGTCGGCCTTTGAGTCAAACGGACCAGCAATTGTCGTAGGTGTCTTGTCTTTTGCCTGGATAACCTTGCAGACGCCGTTTTTATCCTTTGTGACGTAATACTTCTTCTCGGCCGCGAAACCCAAGGACGAAACCAGCAAAAACGTGATTGTAATCAGTAATAAAACAGCTTTTTTCAACATGGGCTCTCACCTCCCGCACATATTCAAATTTAGCTTTGATTATCACGAAAATATTTCGAGCGCAAGCTATACAAATACACCTGTCCGCTAGTAGCTGTTTCCGTATCTACCTGAACAAGACGAGCTATCCATGCCCCATACCGCGCGGCGTAAAGGCTCAAGCGATGAAGCAGGCTCAGATGATGCAAGACGGTACTCTTCGCCTTGTCGGTCAATGATTCCTTGGGCCAGTAATTCTTCCAGGTGAAGGTCTATCATTCTGCCCTCAAAAAATCGGAAAAGCTCCGGTCCATGAAGATGTCGGCGATAGACCGGCGCCGCGTCCACAAGGGCCGACCTGCTGATTCCGTGAGAAACGAGTTCAATGATTTTCCGCCGTCGCTTGTCTATGACGCTGGTATAGTCTTGCAAGGCCTGTTCGATCCCTTCACCTATTGGATGCAGATGGCTTGAGGCCACCAACTTGGGGTCCAGACCGCGAATAATGTCGATGGAGCGCTTGAATTCAGACAGGTTGGATTCCAGGTTTCCGTACCAGGGGCCGAAGCTGGTGAAATCAATGTCAAAGCTCAGGAGGATTCTGTTTTCAGGCTCGAAGAAGCAGTAGTGATCGCTGGTGTGTCCAGGAGCATGAATGGCTTTCAATTTGAGGTGACCAAAGTCGAAAATATGACCGTCCGAGAAAAAGTTGGTGGCCGGGTGGTCGACAAATCCCATAACTTGACGGATCCAGCCCCGCCAATGGTCGGCCAAGGGACCTGGTCCGAAGAACCTGTGGGATAGCGGCAGCAGCCTGCCGTGGGATTCGGTGCCTTCCTTCGGAGCATAAAGCGGGACGTCCGGAAAGAGCCAATTCCCCGAAGAATGGTCTGGATGGCCATGCGAATTGATGACCAGGTCGACTGAAAAGGACTCTCTGATTTCTTTCAGGATTTCAAATCCGCATCCTGAGTCAATCAGGGCACATAATCGGTCCTGAACCAGAAACGAATGCGCACATGGAAATCTGCCCGCGTTTTGTCCAGTCACAAGGTACAGATTTTCATTCAATTTCAGTAATTCTAAGGACATTTTTTCCCTCGACCACGAATATTGCTCATGGGCTGCCAGCCCTATTTATACCCTGGCCTCGAGCTAATTATTCGCAGGAGCGTCAGAAGCCGTTGGAAAAGGTTTTGCCATTGCCGTTATCTGACTTTGGAGAGATCGCGACCTCTCTCAATGAGGTAACGGCGGCCTATGTCGCCCATTGTCCGGGGGTACTCCTGGTCTGCTTCTCGGCGCTTCAGACTCAGGCTACCTGTGGGGCATTTGTGTGCACAAACGCCGCAACCGAGACATTTTTCGGGATCGAAGGCCAAAACCTCTTCTACCAGCTTAATGGCATCCATGGGGCAGCGCTCAGCACAAAGGCCACATGCCTGACATGTGTCACGGTTGATCTCTAATATATAATTCGACGGCTGGTGACCTCTGGTGGACGATGGTACAACCTTGAGAGGTTCAAGAAAAACGCAGCAACACGGACAACAGTTGCAGATCGTGTCCATGTCGGAAGTCGTGTTGGAAATTCCGTGAATCAGGCCGGCATCCGCTGCAGCTTCCAGTATTTCCAGGGTCTGCTCCCTGAGAATTTTCGTGCCCATCTCATTCTGAACGATGTACTCGGCAAGGGACCCGAAATGCAGGCAATTCCGGCTCTCGTGCTTGCATGAGATCGAATCCGGATCCACGTTCTTGCGGTGCCGGCAGGCGCAGGTAGTGACCGCAAAGGAACTCTGCTTATCGACGAATTGGAGCACGTCCTCGTAAGGCATCACTTGCCGCGTGTCTTTTATGGTGGCCGCAATGGGGATGGTCCTAAGGCCCTTGGTGGGGTAACTGCGGAAATCGACGCCGAGGTGATCTGAGAAATACCGGTTGAGAAGCGGTGAGATCTGTACATCCCATTTGTTGGCCTCGCCCTTCCAGCCGGGCATTCGATAAAAGAAAAACACGGGATCGGTAAAAGAGTAACGGACGGCGGTTCTGCCTTCCACCCTATAGATGAACCCTTTACGGATCATTGCTTCCATCATTTTTGAGAGCTTATCGGGAGCAATGCCGTATCCTTGAGAAAGCTGTTCGAGAGTGGCAGGCCAGTGGGGGAACCTTGACAGAAACCAGGCCTCTTCCTGAGTAAACCTCATCTTTATGAGAGGCATAAGCTCTTCCGCATCCGGCAAACCGAATATCCAGTTTCGGATGTGATCTACAAGGTCATCGTAAGCCTTTTCGCCAAGCATCGCACTTGCCTCCCTTGCGAAGTTATCTTGCATGCTAAGTAAATCCGCAAAAAAAAGCCGGCCTTTAGCGCAGGTCCTTCAGAAGACGTTTCAGGAGCAATCTTTCCTCAATGGACAACTCTCGAAGTATTTCCTCATTGGCTTCTTCTCTTTCCCTTGCAAGATCCGGTTGGAAGCCCTTAGCTCTATCGGATAGGTAAATCCGGAGCATCCGTTTGTCTTCGGTATCCGTTTGCTTGACTATCCATCCCTTTTCCGACATCCGGTCCAGCACCCCTGAAAGGGTCGCACTGTCCAGGACGAGTTTGTTCCCGAGGTCACCCGCTGACTGGCCTTCTTCGTATCTGAGGGCTTCGAGCACAAGGTTTTGAACTGGCGTCAAGCCGTACGCGGCCAGACGTTTCTTCACATTGGCGTGAGCCTTCTGGTAGGCTTTCGCAAGTAAGAATGCTATGCAGTCGTTGTAATCAGTCACGGTAATTAGTTTGTATGCTAACTAGTCGATCAAGTCAAGAAAGTTTTTGACTCAACCTACCATTAGGAACGGGAAGAAGGCACACACGCATTGAAATTGCCGGCGGGAATGCACGCCGAGAGACGCCAGCCAAGTTTTGCCGAAGTATTGCCTGCGGGTCCTCAGAATGGAATATCATCCTCGGGTGGAGGCGGGTAATAATCGTCACTTTTTTTCCCTGCGGGTGCTGCAGGACGGGCCGACGGGGGCGCTTGCCTCCTGGGCGGTTCTTGGGTTCCACGATTCTGGGATTGGCTTCCTCCTCCCAGCATTATCATATCATTGGCGATAATCTCAACGGTAGTGCGCTTGTTTCCGTCTTGATCTTCCCATTCGCGGGTTTGGATTCGGCCCTCTATGAAAACCTGCTTGCCTTTGCTGAGGTATTCGCCACAGACTTCTCCTAGTCGGCCCCAAGCGACTACCCTGTGCCACTCGGTTTTGTCTTGATCATTTCCGCTCTGGTCTTTCCACTGAAGCGACGTGGCCACAGTGAACGTTGCCACTGCCTTGCCTGCAGCGGTGTATCTGAGTTCCGGGTCCCTGCCCAGATGTCCGAGCAGCAAAACCTTATTCAAAGATCTCTGGGCCATGAATCGCCTCCTGAAGCTGTCTCAGCTTGATAAAACAGTGCAGCATAGCACCCGACAGGCTATCCTCGTCGAAAAGGAGGCGGGTTGTCAAGGACGAAGCCGCGGTGTGGGAGACCTTTCGAAAAGCTTGGAGGTTTGGGCGACTTCATGCCAATATCAAATAGGTCCGGTCGGGGAGCTGCAGCGAGAGCACACGCATTATATCCACAGGAGATAGTGCCCTGATACATGGGAGGACACCCTGACCATACGAAAAAGAATAGCCCAAATGCTGAGAGAGGACGATTGCACCGCACGTGACATATCCAGAGCGCTCGGCATTCGTGAAAAAGAGGTTTACGAGCATCTCCCTCACGTGGAACGATCTTTCGGCAACGGCTCGAGCGTGATTTCCAGGCCCGCTCAATGTCTGCACTGCGGTTTTGTTTTCAAAAAACGCACGAGGTTCACGTCGCCCGGCAAGTGCCCTGTGTGTCGTTCGGAGGCTATAAGTCCTCCTGTGTACGGAATCAAGGAAGGTTCTGAAAAAAGTTAGATACATCGAGAAGCAAGTATGAATGTCTTCAGGAAATTCTGGGTTATGGCAGTCTTTGATCAATATGGCGGGAAATTGCTGTTTCCACTTCAAGGCCCCGGTGTTAATATATAATTGATGGAGAGCAGATCCAAACTTCAACGCTCTGGAGTGGAAACAACAATGTCCGACAGCACACATCCAGCATTGCACGAAAATATCTGCGAGTATAAGGAAGACTTGCTTGTACCAATCCAAGAAGATCGGCTCAGATCAGTAGTTGTCGAAATGGCACGTTCCTGCTGGGAAGAGGCCACCATAGACCATGTTGGAGCCGCGCTTATTCCGTCAAAGGACGAAATTATCAAAATTCTCGAGATATTGCAGGATGTACTGTTCCCAGGATACTTCGGGAGGCAGGAACTGGACCACTCCACGCTGGATTACCACCTCGGGCATGAAGTAGTCATGCTTTTCGAACTGCTCTCTGCTCAAATGTCCAAGAGCATCCGCCATGAATGCCGCCGAACCGATAGCCTCTGCGTGCAGTGCGTGAATATGGGAAGAGAAGAAGGACTGATATTCCTAGAAAAGTTGCCCAACCTCAGGAGAATCCTCGCCAGAGACGTGAGGGCCCATTATGACGGAGATCCGGCTGCAAAGAGCCTGGACGAAATAGTGTTCTCATACCCCGGCCTGCACGCGATTTTTGTTTACAGGGTGGCCCACGAGTTGTTCCTGCGGAACATCCCTCTCATGCCCAGGATCATGACCGAACACGCTCATTCCCGCACGGGTATCGATATCCATCCTGGGGCCAGAATAGGTTCGGACTTCTTTATAGACCACGGCACCGGAGTAGTTATAGGGGAAACGACGGACATCGGAAATCGTGTTCGCATCTACCAGGGGGTGACTCTGGGGGCCCTGTCCGTACCGAGAGGCTCAGAGGGCGGTGACACCCTTCGGGGAAAAAAGCGACACCCCACAATAGAAGACGATGTCACAATCTACGCTCAGGCTACCATACTTGGTGGTAAAACGGTGATAGGCGCCCGCTGCGTGATAGGGGGCAACGTGTGGCTCACGTCATCGGTTCCCCCTGACACCACAGTCTTGATTGAGACCCCGAGACACGTGTTCAAGGGCGAGCGTTACGAGTGATTCGTAGTGGAAAACCATTGGTACCCTTGTGTACAATAGGCGCGTGATTTGAAAATGCGTAAACAGATGTTCAAAAAAAATGGCTTTTGTATTTTCAAAAACTTGAACGAAAAGTACGTTTTTGCTACAATCGTCGCGCAATAGCAATAATGAGTCGGATTTTATTCATATTTCCGGAGAGAGCAAAAATTGGCACAAATATTCTACGACCGGGACGTTGACCCGACGGCCCTGGAAAGCAAAACTGTTGCCGTCATAGGTTACGGCAGTCAGGGGCACGCGCATGCCCTGAATCTAAGTGATTCCGGCATAAAGGTTATAGTTGGACTCCACAAGGGAAGCAAACGGTGGACTAAGGTAATCGAGGACGGCCTCCAGGTGATGGAAGTGGATCAGGCCACGCAAGCTGCGGACGTGATCATGATACTGGTGCCCGACGAGATACAGGCGGCCCTTTACCGAGACAAGATACAACCTGCGCTGACCACAGGCAAAGCCCTGGCGTTTGCCCATGGTTTCAACATCCATTTCGGACAAATTGAGGCACCGCAGGATGCTGATGTCTTCATGGTCGCCCCGAAAGGGCCGGGGCATCTGGTTCGCCGCGTCTACAAGAACGGCTTCGGAGTGCCCGCTCTGCTGGCAGTTTACAGAGAGGCGAGCGGCAAATGCCGCCAGATAGGTCTTGCCTACGCCCGCGCGCTGGGAGCCACGCGCGCAGGGGTGCTGGAAACCACCTTCGCGGAAGAGACCGAGACCGACCTGTTCGGCGAACAGGCAGTCCTGTGCGGTGGAGTTACTGCCCTCGTTCAGGCGGGATTCGAGACCCTCGTGGAGGCTGGCTATCAGCCTGAGATCGCTTATTTTGAATGCCTGCACGAACTGAAACTGATAGTCGACCTGATATACGAAGGCGGCATCGGGCGTATGCGATATTCCGTGAGTAACACCGCGGAGTTCGGGGACCTGACTCGCGGGCCAAGGATAGTCGATGAACGGACCCGCGCTGAAATGAGAAAAATTCTCGAAGAGATCCGTTCAGGACAATTCGCTCGGGAATGGATCCTCGAAAACGCTGCGGGCCGACCTGTCTTCAAGGCTTTGGAAAGAATGGGCGCCGAGCATCCTGTGGAAACCGTAGGAGCGCGCTTGCGGTCTATGATGAGCTGGATTTCAGCGCCGCTGGAAGAGAAATGAGCGCTGATGATATTTGATGTTTTGGGCCAAGAAGGCCATTATGTACATTGATGGTTGACGGCGCTGACTTGGCAGACTGAGTAAATGTTGTGGGTTTGACAATCAACGACTCTCAGTAACGAAGAATGAGTTCGTGGCATAATGAAAGCGCAGTGGCGGAAGGACACCATCCTCTGCTACCGAACTGCGTGATCAGCGTGGTTTCGCCCAGGGACAGCGCCATCTTCAAGGCTTTGGTCGTTTGAGTATGCGGTCCTCGGAGGATCCCATAATTTATCTGCGGTCGGGAACAAAGATTTAGAAAGGACATCGCACCAGATGATCAAAAACATTCGCATTAGAAATTTCAAGAACTTCCGGGAAGCTGAATTTGATGTCAGGTCCTTGAATATATTCATAGGGCCCAACGGCACCGGAAAATCAAATCTTGGAAATTTCCTTTTAATGTTGAGTTTTTTGTCTTCGGGTCCTTTCAGTAGCGCTTTCGGCCCCGGCCCGTTCACTTTCCGCCAAACATTGAGCAGGAGAGAAAAAGCAGATGCCAGTCCCCAGGATCTGGACTTGCATTTCGAGATTACCCTGGAGGTGGAAAGCATAAACTACATATACACCTTAGCTTTCACGGAGATTCGTCGAAACGAGTACCTCATCAAAGAAGAAACGCTCCAGGAGGTCCAAGGGGAAATCCTTTTCACCATCGGCGATGTCAAAGCGCGAGAATCAAAGATGGCCCAGATGAGAAAAGGCCATGCGTGGAACGACGCCGAAAAAAGGATTCGCTCTGTTGCCCAGTACCTCTCGAAAATCAAGAGGTATAGGTTCGTTCCGGACTTGATAAAAAAGCCCTCGGCTGTCCAGGATTCCTATCTGCTGGATCATACCGGCGAGAACCTGGCCGCGGTGATAAATTACCTTGAAAGAAACCACCCGGAGAATTTCTACAGGACCGTTCAAGAAGTCAGACGAAGCGTGCCCGGAATTAGAAGAATATTCACACCGCATCTCGGTGACCCCCACCAAGTAGGCATAGGAGTGGAAGAAGAAACCAAATCCGGGTATTTTGTTGGGCCCCAGCTCTCCGACGGCTTTCTGGTTTTCCTCGCTCTGTGTACACTTTTCAACTTGCCCGACCAGCCTCGTATCTTCTTCATTGAAGAGCCCGAAACCTACCTCAACCCCAACAGGCTACGCGTGCTGTACGGTCTGATGCACAGGTTCGCAGCAGCCAATCCCGGCAAACAGGTCCTTATGAGCTCCCATTCACCCTATTTCATTGACTGGTCAGATGAGATTCCGGAAGAATTGACTCTCATGAACGACAGAGACGGGTGGGTTGAGTTTCGCAATCTAAAGGGAGTGACGGATCTTAGGTCCTTTCTGGAAGAAGACACATGGGGCCAAGACTGGGTCGCAAAATTCTTTAGAGCCGACTACGCCGACGAGCCGTTGCCTGACATCAAAGAAGAATACAGAGAAAACGACGCAGCGTACTATTCGGCCTGGGACAGAGAAAACGACGAGCAACAAGCCGAATACTAGGCGTCTGTTTCTTCGCCGGCCTTGAAATTCCGAAGAAGATGTACTAAAGCGGTCTTCGCTAGACAGTACATGTCAAAAGATCTCTCTTTCTCCTAAATCCCCATTGTCTGAAATATTCTCTAGATTGGAGAGGGTTCAAAATAGCTGTCACTCGGAAGCTGTGACGCTCAACGGTTCCCTCGAGTTTTTCCTCTTCCACCCAATGCCCCGCCCATTCATATCGGCCCGCTTTCAATCGGACAATACGAATCCACCTCCCTATCTTACCTCTTTGAATGCGCAGTATGAGGTCTTTTTGGATTCGGTTTATCGAGTGATGAATGGCAAACTAGGCACGACAGAGGAAAATAACGTCTGAAGTGTGTTGTCCAAGCAAAAAAGATAAAGTGTTAATTAATGATTACGATCAAACATACTGAGATTGATGAAAAATTCACTTGCATTTACCAGATTCTGTGATATGACTCCTCTCCAATGATGGAGACCCGCCGGTCCCAAACAAATGGAAAGAGGAGTGAAAACATGAAGAAAACCTCAATTTTGATGATTCTTTCGATCTTGCTCGCTGCACTGTGCGCCAACTCGTATGCCGAAGATCTTTCGGGTCAAATCGGCTCGCTGGAGCAGAAGGCTGACCGTATCCAGTCCCAGATCAACCTGGACAAGCAGCAAACCGATGCGCAGGTAGATCAGCAGGTCAAGGCTATCACCGGTTCCGTCGACAGTTTAGTGAACCAGAGAGTTCAGTTGGACGCGCATATCGCCAAATTGGAAGCCCAGATGTCGGATATCAAGAAAAATGCTCAGGCTAACCTCTCCCGACAGATGAGCCAGTACGACCAGGATCTGGGCAATGTGAAGCAGCAAATCTCGAGTCTAGTCGCTAAACAGACAGCTGCAAAAAAAGCGGCTGAAGCTCCCCAGCCCGCAGCGCAACAGGCTCCCGCTCCCGAAGCCGGGAAGTAGGATTTTCGCTGACAGGCTCCCGTCTGCGAGCGATATTTCTGCAATTGGTCGGATGTGGGCCGACGGGCATCAAGTCCCAGAGACACAGAGGCAACGAGGAGAAGTCTCGTCTTCTATTCTGAGCCTGTGTGTCCCTGGGATAGAATCCCGATCCTGGTCACCGCCATAAGATGAAGTATAAGATGAAAATACAAGCATAGTTCCGCTTTATAATTGCAGTTTTTGTTGTAATCTGTTACGATATACTCATATGGATCTAGTGGCTGCCTGCAACTGGAGTTGGTATGGATCTCAGATTCACATCGCTTGCCTTGATTCTATTGCCCTTTATAGTGTCGTGCTCTTCTTCGATAGGATTAACCAAGAAAGCACCTGACCTAGAGCAAAAAGGTGAGCCTAAACTTCAAGTTGCACAGTACAATTTTCCTGCAGTTCCACCTGAGCAGGATGGCGCATTTCACATAGTGGGCCCGGGAGATACGCTTCGACATGTATGTGGGGTCTACGGGTTGGATGTGGAAAAGGTGGCGCGTATAAACAGGCTTCTGCCTCCTTACACCCTGAAGGAGGGGGAGAGCATTTTTCTTCCGGCTCAGGCCCTTTTGGCCGAATGCCAGGACAAAGGTACTTCCAGCGGTCGGCAAACTGAGGTACTGACAGAAAAAACGGCTAAGAAAACAGTGGCCAGAGCCATTATAGGTAAGAAGGACCCACTGGTCCCGGAATTGGCTTTTCCTGTGCCTGGAGGAGTTCTGACTTCTCCCTTTGGATATCGATGGGGTAGGCTACACAAAGGGCTTGATATTGCGGCCCCAATCGGAAAACCGGTCCTTGCCTGCGCGGATGGGCGGGTGATCTTCACGGGTAGCCAGAAGAAATTTCGGCGCTATGGCAACACAGTTCTAATTGATCATGGCCGCGGCGCTTACACCTATTACGCTCACTTAAGCGAAATTGCCGTCAAGAGGAACCGGCAAGTGCGGAAAGGACAGAAAATCGGGCTAGTGGGGAACACTGGAAGATCTACCGGTCCTCACCTCCATCTGGAAGTCCGGGTTGCCAATAAGATGTACAATCCTCTAGCTTACCTCTCCCCGAGAGATCTAGCGGGAACCATGATCGCCAAACGTTTTTCAGAACCCCCGATGGGACCGGTCCGTGCCGGATGGCAGATACCTGACCTGCTCGCGGACAGCCATTGAGCTAAGCACGCCGTACCTTTCCGCCCTTCGTCATCCTGGAATTGCCCGGTTCGTGAAGATGTCTTCCGAGCAGTCTTGACTACCTCCGGAGCAATGTTCTTATACGAATTCGCAATCAAAGAAGCAAAATCGGAGAAACCCTTCTTATTAATAACGTTCGATTTCTTGTTTTCTCGAGAAGAAGTTGGATTGCGATCGATGTAACTTACTGCTTCTATGAGAGACATCGGACGAAGTTTGGTTGCGGCCGCAGGCCGCGTCCTGTA
>JACRDE010000178.1 GCA_016212935.1 Desulfomonile tiedjei
CGTAATGGGCGCAGAGCCAAGGGAGGCAGGAAGGTGGGTGCGCTACAGTCAGGCACACGGAATACACACCGGTATCGAGTGGCCGTTTGGTCTAGACCGCCGGAGACCTCCGCTGTCATCAGCGGGACTAACCGTGTATTAAGCTGAAACCGCACGCTGACTACCTCTGTAATGGAGGAGAATGATTCGCGTCCTTCGCCATATTTTGGATGTTCTCTCATTGGCATCCGTCGTATGGTTAGTCAGTCCCCTCAGGGGTGAACCACCGACTGGAGAGCCGTATGCGGGAGATCCGCTTGTACGGTTCGGAGGGGGGAGCGGCCGGGAAACCGGTTGTTCCCACCCCTATCAGTTCGTCAGACTTTTACGCCTCCTCGACACTGTAGTGCTTGTTTGAACGCACATTCCTGTCAAAATCCCTTTCAAATCACTAAGCCTGGGGAGCCTTCTTATACCAGTTCGCCATAAAAAATATGAGGTTGCCGACGGTTGTCATTGCGAAATACGGGCGGCAATCATTAGTGAATTCGACGGAGTTTTCGAGAGCTCTATAGTATGACGACGAAGATGGTACGAATTACACAGACGGCTTGAGACCCTTTGTCTGCTTGAGTATACCTCGCAGAGTCTCCAGGAGCTCGGTCTTTTGTTCGTCCGTGTATTTTATCAAGTATCTTTTTACGTTTCGCTCTTTGTGGTCTGAAATGGCCTTTAGCACCTCTATTCCCTGAGGCGTTATTTGCAGCCTTTTTGAGCGGTCATCGTTCGGATCGCTGGTCCTTGTGATAAATCCGGTTTTTTCCAGTCTTTTGGCAATTCCGGTCATGTTAGCACTTGAAACCAACATGATTCTATTCACGTTCTTCATGGTATTCTGGCCGTTCGCAGAGGCATCCAAGACCCTGAGCAGGTTGTATTGAGGAAACGTCAATCCCCAGTTGTTGACCAGGGCTGAAGAATTCTTCTTGAAACGCTCGGCAACCCGCACGATTGCCATCATCACTCTCTCATCAATGCTCATATCGCTCAGGTAGGCTGTCTCAGACATAATGGCTCGACTTTCTCCAGATGAGGCATTTTATTCGATAAACTAAGAATCAAGGGTTAAATAGTCAATGATTAATCGGACTAGAAACCCAACCCTAACAGGATCGCTGTAGCATGACAGAAAACCATACTAACCATCTTGTATCAGCCTCCACTCACGAGTAGTCGGTTCGGACCAGAACTTCTTCACATGGGAGATCGTGTGCACAGCTTCGGCACGGTCCGACCGGTGGCCCCGGCTATTTCTGAAATCGTCCGGCAGCGCCTCGATTTTCAGCCAGAGCCTCTTATACGAATTCGCAATCAAAGAAGCAAAAGCGGAGAAACCCTTCTTGTAAGAAGTGTTTCTCCAAGATCTTACTCCTTTGAAAGCGCATTGGTATGACTCCCGCGTTCAGCCTGCCGACATGTAACGGGTTAACTCGTCCTGCTCATCTAGATCGATTTACCGAAAGGGCATGTCGGAAAGCGACAAACCTCGCAGTTGAGGCACAGTCCCCCGTGTCCCAGGGAGGCCAAATCGCTGCGAGTCAACTTCTCTCCGGCCAATACCCTGGGCAAGATCAGATCGAAGACAGTGTTATGGTGGTACATCCCACAGGCTGGAATGCCGATAACCGGCACTGAGCCCACTTGAGAAATCAGCACCATAGCTCCCGGGAGGACAGCGGATCCATAGATCAGCTCTTGCGCTCCAGCTTTCATTACCCCGGTTCGCGTGACGTCATCAGGATCCACGGACAGGCCTCCAGTGGCCACAATAAGCTCAGCCCCCTCTGAAATGAGGCTGTGAATCGCCTGTGCGATGAAATCCGCGTCATCCGGAGCAAACACGATCTTCAAGATAGGGCACTCATATGACTCCAACTTCGGTCTGATTGCTGGCACGAACTTGTCTTGAATAAGACCGTCGTACACTTCCTGGCCAGTCACGATCATACCGGTCTTGGGGTGTGCAAGATGTTTCACAGCGAAGACCCCGCCTGCTGCTTCGGCAATCGACGCTCCTTTAGCAACGGCCTCGCGTGAGATCACCAAAGGAATTGCTCTGGTTCCGGCTACAACCTCTCCCTTGCGTACTAAGGTATTGGTGTGGCGGCTTGCACACATAAGCCCTTCAACAAGGTTGAAATCGGTCAGTGTCTGAACTTCCACTTTCAGGAGGCCATCGTAGGCAGCAATCAGATTTATCTTCCCTTCGGACGGTTCCGGGTTAAATATAATCCCCAGCCCGGCAAGAGCATTGGCGAGAACCACCGCGGCTTCGTCCTCATGCATCATGTCCGGATCAATATTCAGGATGTACAAGTGCCTTTTGCCCAGCCGTGCCAGGTGAGGCACGTCATTGTCGGTCACCTTGTGCCCTTTCTTGAAGCACGCACCCTTGCACTCACCGGGCCTGACCTCTGTGATGTCGTGAGCCAGCACGGTACCAACCGCATCACTCACTTCAATCAATCGTCCTTGAGGTGTTTTGACCGTTTCGCACATCTTATTCCCCGTAATATCGGTTTGGATGAGGGGGTCGCATAGACCATTAAGAGCTAAAAGACTTATGTATTGATAGTCAACATGTTAACTAATCAGATTTGACACTAAACGGTACCGTCAGTCTTGTCAAGTCTTTTTCACGGAGGCATGATCCCTGCCCATATGGAGCATCACTTACCGGCATATGAGGCTGGACTTTCAAGGACGATCCACATTTTTGTACAAAGTCAAGAAATTAATTGACAAGGCAAAAATATTAACACATACTTCTTATGTTAAACAATACTTAATGCCATCTCGCGAATCGGAACATGCCTCTTGAAACGGACATTGGAAGCCGAATAAAGACTCATCGTCAGAATAACCATCTGACTCTGAAGCAATTGGCCGAGAAAGTCGGGTGTACTGACGCGTTTCTCTCGCAGATCGAAAACGGGCGTGTGTCACCGTCCATAGCGAGCCTGAAAAAAATAGCTGACGCGTTGCAGACAAAAATCACTGATTTTTTTGTCGAAGTTCAAGATGACGAGCCGGTTGTGTTGCGGACCGATCGGCGAACCACCCTCACACTTGATAGATGGAATGCAAAAATAGAGTCTCTTGTGTTAAATCATAAGAATAAGAGGATGCATCCTTTTTTCACCACCATCCAGCCAGGGGGAGGTTCCCACGGCCTCTACAGTCATGTAGGCGAAGAATTTGGGATAGTGCTCAAAGGTCAGCTTGAAATCGACCTGGACGGCACGACTCATCTTGTCAGAGAGAATGAGAGTTTTTACTACAATTCGTCTCAGCCCCACAGTTGGACGAATCCCGGAAACGATGAAACAGTTGTGGTGTGGGTAATCAGCCCCCCCACTTTCTAGCTTGAGTCGCCGAGTGATCGGCCCAATGGGCTGCGCAATTCTCGTATAAGGGCTTATAATGTTTTGTCAGGCACTTAGGGTGGCCGATCGGAGTCCGAATTGCCTGCAAGCAGGATCGGTCCGATAAAGGTCTGCGAGAGATCCGCAACCGCTAGACAGGTTCATCTGTAAAATTCAGCTTGAACCAAAATGCCTAAGAGGAAGGACGCAATGAAAAAAATCATTTGGCTGTTTGGCGCGGTCTTGGTTTCAAGCGTGCTGCTATTGGGAAGCGCACCGGTGCTGGCCCAAAGCGAATCGACGCTCAATCTCAAATTCAGCACCTGGCATCCCCCTGCTAGCCGGGAAGTGACCACGGTCTGGACGCCCATGCTGGAGGAGCTCAAGAAAAGGAGCAACGGCCGTATCACCTATACACTATATGCGGGTGGGGCTTTGGGCAAAGGTCCCGAGCATTTCGACATCGTCAAGAAAGGCCTCTCTGACATGGGTTATTTCACGGCCACTTGGACACCTGGCCGTTTTCCTCTGACGGATGTGCTGTCCTTGGCTGCATGGGTTGACGGCAAAGACTTGGCAACCTCAATTGGCAACGAGATGGCCCAGAAGATGCTAGACAAAGAGTTTCAGGATGTGAAGGTACTTGAACTCAACGGATGCATTCAGGCTTTTCTGTGGACTACCAAACCCATCCGCTCGTTGGCTGACCTCAAAGGCAAGAAGATCAGATCACCCGGAGGCATGCAGACATCGTACATCAAAGCTCTCGGCGCCGAACCCGTGTTCATGCCGCTGGGTGACGTGTACATGGCTATGGATACAGGCACCATTGACGGTCTTGTCACTTGTCCTCCTCTGATTCTAGCATTCAAACTTCATGAAGTGGCAAAGCACGCAGTAAAGGCCACTTTTGGTTGTGTGTCCGAGGGCGTCGTCATGAACAAGAAGACATGGGACAAAACCCCGCCGGACTTGCAGAAGATAATAATGGAAGTTGTCGGTAATCCTTTCGCCACGACCCACGGCCTTGACAAGGCCACGTACGCAAAGATGATGGATGAGCTGAAAGGTAAAGGCGCGACCATCTATGAGCTTCCTAAAGAGGAAGAGGCAAAATGGTTCAACGAGTTCCAGACTGCAACCAAGAACTGGGCTGCGGAAATGGAGAAGCAGGGCCACGCCGGCAAGGAAGCAGTCATCATGTACAACGACATAGCGAAGAAATACGGCACCGAATGCGTTGCGTTCCCGTCTGAATGGGCAGGAAAAAAGTAGCTTGAATAGCGTTTCCAAAGATTTAGTCGTTCAAACCCCTGAGAGTAAACATGTTTGACAAAATAAGGACATTCGTCCAGAAAGTCACACGCCTACTAGGGTACATAGGGATGTTTTTCGTCATCCCTATGATGCTCCTGACCTCCGCGGATGCCACGGGCCGGGACCTGTTCTCCCGTCCCGTCCGCGGGGCCTTCGAGCTTAACAGTCTGGTACTTTCGGTATTCGTTCTGCTGGGATTGGCCTACGCCCAGCAGATGAAGGATCATGTGCACGTCACCATTTTGACCGATCGTTTACCTGTTAGGTTGAGCAGCGCCATCAATGTTTTCACCACCCTCCTGTGCCTGTTCATAGTCGGCATCATGTGCTGGCAGGGCATAATAGTGGCCTTCGAGTCCAGTTCGGTCTCCGACATGCTGAGGGTTCCACAGTTACCTTTCAGGCTTCTGGTCTCGGTGGGAGGATTATTCCTCTTTCTGGAATTCCTGTTCGATCTTGTGGACCACACTCGGAGGTTTTTCGCATGATGGCGGATCCGGTACTTGTTGGCTCTCTGGGGGCCCTGGTCGTAGTTATTCTCATATTTCTCGGTATGCCCATAGCCTTTGCAATGATGTTTGTAGGCTTCTCAGGAATATGTGTTTTGTCTTCGCTTGACGCTGCCATGCCGGTGACAGCCAGCACCATGTGGGAGGTAGCCTCTTTTTATCCGTATACGGTAATCCCTCTGTTTATCGTAATGGGGTCCTTTGCAGGGAGTTCCGGAATGACGCGGGACTTGTACTCCTCTTTTGAAAAGTGGAGTCGGCGCGTACCCGGAGGGCTCGCCATTGCAACAATCGGGGCATGCGGAGCATTTGCCGCTGTTTCCGGATCGTCAGTCGCTACCGCAGCCGCCATGGGCACAGTCGCACTTCCTGAGATGGACCGATTCAAGTACGATCCCAAACTGTCCACCGGAAGCGTAGCAGCTGGCGGTACGCTGGGGTTTCTCATTCCTCCAAGCATCGGCTTCGTTGTGTATGGCATGCTCACGGAGCAATCCATTGGCAAGTTGCTCATCTCGGGTATATTCCCCGGCATCCTTTTGATGTTCGCTTACATGTCGGTGGTTCTCGTATGGGTGAAATTGTGGCCGGATTCGGCTCCGCGCAACTTAGAGCCCGTAAGCTGGCGTGAGAAATTTGCCGCAGTGAATGGCGTAAAAGAACCCCTCTTTCTTTTCCTGTTCGTCATCGGAGGAATTTATGCAGGTCTCTTCACTCCAGATGAAGCTGCAGCTGTAGGCGCAACCCTGCTTCTCGCTTTGTCCTTCATCAAACGAAAGCTGACTTGGCCTGCTCTGTTTACCGCCTTGACAGAGTCAGTGCGCATCTCTGTCATGGTCTTGATGCTGGTGGCTGGCGCAAACGTATTCAGTTACTTCATGGCCCTTTCCACCATCCCTGTTCAGGCGGCCAACTGGGTGACCAGCCTTGAAGTGTCTCGGTACGTCATTCACGCAATGATTCTTTTTATCTATCTCATTCTGGGATGCTTCCTGGACGCGATCTCCATGATGGTGCTCACGATGCCTGTCGTGTTTCCTATTATTCTGGCATTGCATTTCGACCCCATCTGGTTCGGGGTTATAGCTGTGCTCATGATGGAAGCCGGCTTGATTACTCCTCCCATGGGGCTCAACCTCTTCACGGTCGCGGGAGTGGCCAAGGGTGTGAAGCTTGAAACGGTCATAAAAGGCGCCGCACCTTTTCTCGTGGCAATCATCTTTGTGGCAATCATACTGACGATGTTCCCCAAAATTGCACTGTTCTTGCCGAACATGATGCGGGGATGATCGGCCGAGTACCCCAAAGACTTTGAAAACTCATGGAAAAACACTTGACACGAGTCTTGTTAATATATACTTATGTTATTAAGCATTACTTAACGTCGCGGTTCCCCGTAGACTGGAGAAGGAGATTCTACCGAAATGGCTCTAATACCGGAAGTCAAGGGACATTACGGAAAACTTAAGCTGCTGATCGACGGAGAATGGGTGGACTCCAAGTCCGGCCAGGTCCAGGAAACAGTCAATCCGGCCACGGGCCAAGTCATTGCCGAATATCCCACGGCTACCAAAGAAGAAGCCCGGGCTGCGGTAGAAGCGGCTCAGCGCGGCTTTGAGGCGATGAAGAAAATCGCCCTGCGTGAAAGAGCCAAGATGCTCTTCGATATGCGGCAAAAATTCGAGGAGCATTTTAGCGAGTTGACTCGAGTCCTGACCCAGGACCACGGCCGGACCATCAAGGAATCAATCGGCTCGGTGCGTCGAGTGATTGAAAACATCGAATCAGCCTGTTCAGCCGCATACGGCATGGCGGCTCGCAACGAGCATGTAGACGATCTGGCAAACGGCATTGACATGTGGCTTACCTGGGAACCCATGGGTGCGTTTCTCATTGTCTCGCCAGGGAACATTCCCATGCACGCGTGGTCATCATTCGTCCCTTACGCCCTTGCTGCAGGCTGCTCGGTAGTCGTCAGCCCAAGCAGACAGGACCCGATAGCAGCGGAATACATTTGCCGCGTCGCATTGGAGGCCGGTTGGCCCAAAGGCGCGATCAACATGATCCACGGTGGCAGGGAAATAAACAAGTACATACTGGAACAGCCGGAAATCCAGGGCCTGGGATTCATCGGTTCCACGCATGCAGGTTGGGACCTGTTCAAGCTCTGTGGTGAGCTTGGCAAGAGATCCTCCATCAATGGTAACGGCAAGAACGCCGTGGTCATCATGCCAGACGCCGATGTTAAGACTGTCATCCCTTATGTCCGCCAGGGTTGCTTCGGAATGACCGGCCAGCGCTGTTTAGGCTCGGACAACGTGATGGTAGTGGGCGACATCTACGACGAATTCAAAGAGCGTTTCGCAGATATGGCCAAAAGCATGAGACTCGGCTACGGACTGGATGAATCAACGGACATGGGGCCGTACTGCACAGCAGCAGGCCGAGACAAAGTGTCAGCGTGGGTAGATCGAGGCCTGGCCGAAGGCGCCACTATGGTGCATGACGGCAGGGTGCTCCCCCCTGAATTGTCCAAAGGCTTTTTCATGGCCCCCACCATCATCGAGAACGTTCACCCCGATATGGCAATAGCCAAGGAAGAGGCATTCGGAGCCGTCGCCTCTCTGATCCGGGTGGAAAGTCTTGACGAAGCGATCCACTGGATCAACTCTCGCACTGACCTGGGGCATTCAGCGTGCATAATGACAGAGAGCGGTCGGACAGCGAGAAAGTTCGCTCGTGAAGTTGTTGTGGGCAACGTCGGCATCAATGTCGGCGTACCTCAGCCGTACGCTTTCTTCCCGTTGGGCTCGAAACGCAAGTCTTTCTTTGGCGGTGCAAAGAGCAGAATGGCATCCATGAGGCTCTTCCTTGATGAAAAAACAGTGACCGCCCGATGGGTGTGAAAGAAGTGCCAGAGTAGCGGGTATCGGCAGCCGAAGGTGATACGAAGAGGATACCAACCGTGAAACTTCCCCACGACAACATGATAGAGATAAGCTTTAGGCTCAACGGCAAACCGGTATCGCTACAAATCAATCCCTGGGATTCGGCTCTTGCGGTTCTCAGGGATAACCTGGGACTCACAGGTACCAAGGAGGGTTGCGGGATAGGAGAATGCGGCGCATGCACTATCCTGGTTGACGGTCTGGCAGTAGATTCGTGCTTGATGCTCGGGGCCCAGTTGGAGGGGCGAGACGTTGAAACCATAGAAGGACTTGGCACAGGAGAGATTCTGCACCCCATTCAGGAAAAATTCCTGTCGCATGGCGCAGTTCAGTGCGGGTTCTGTACGCCCGGGATGATCATGTCTGCCAAGTCGCTTCTGGAAGGCAATGCAAAAGCGGACAAGAAGGATATCGTGGAAGCGCTTTCGGGAAATCTTTGCCGATGCACCGGGTACGTGCAAATAGTGGAGGCGGTGGAGGACGCCGCCAAGGAAATCAGTGAAGCAACTGAGTCCGGGAGAAACAGAAGTTAAAGGAAAACCGTATCATAGTGTATCTACTCAGTTTTACGGGCTAGAGCCTCTCTCGAGTTTTGATCCGTATGGAATTTGAGGAATACATGCAGTCACCCCGACGAAAGTCGGGGTCCAGGACTAGTGAAAATCCTGGATTCCGGCTTCCGCCGGAATGACGATAAGCCCTCGGAACATGGACAGGGGCCCTAAGTCAGAATCATCGGATAGTCTCTCCCGCGTAAGTGAGCGGTTACGTCTCGGGCTGGAAGGGCCTTGTCTGTCGTTCCTTCGTAGGCGGGAAATCAGATACCCCATGCATATCGGAAACTTTCATCCAAGACTGGTGAGGGTTCAGGAATTCCAAAAGACGAAGTCATGAGATCCCAATTTAACTACTTCAGACCTCAATCGCTTGTGGAAGCACTGGAATTTCTTAGTGAACAAGGTTCTCGTGCGTCGGTGCTAGCGGGTGGAACGGACCTGACGATCGGCATCCGAAAAGGGGAACTGAAGAGCGCATATGTGATGGACGTTTCTCGCCTGGATGAGCTACGGACTATCTCCTGTATAGAGGAATCGTTGGTCGTGGGAGCAGCTCTCACATATACAGAGATCGTCAACGATCCGCTCATACGTGAAAACGTACCCGTACTTTCCCTGGCCGCACGGCAGGTAGGCAGCCTCCAAATCCGAAATATGGGTACTCTGGGAGGAAACGTTGCCAACGCGTCGCCTGCCGCCGACAGTGTGCCTGCAATGTTAGTTCACAACGCCTGGGTGAAAATCCAGAGCGTCTATGAGGATCGCATCGAACCTCTTGAAAATGTGATCGTGGGGCCCAACACCTCTAATCTCAAACCCGGCGAGCTTATTACTGGATTCATCCTGGAATCGCTACCCGACTCTCGGTACGAATTCCAGAGAATTGCCCGACG